>CALMZY010000050.1 GCA_937870865.1 uncultured Lentisphaerota bacterium
ATCGCCCGGCTGGCCCAGCTTTCGCGCGCGGTCGGCATCCACATGATCCTCGCCACGCAGCGGCCGTCCGTCGACGTCGTCACGGGCACGATCAAGGCGAACTTCCCGGCGCGTATCTCGTTCCAGGTGGCGCAGAAGGTGGACAGCCGCACGATTCTCGACGCCAACGGCGCCGACAAGCTTCTCGGCAAGGGCGACATGCTGTTCCTGCCGCCGGGCAGCAGCAAGCTGATCCGCGCGCAGGGCACGATGACGACGGACGCGGAGCTTCATCGCGTCGTGGATTTCTGGAAGAAGCAGGGCGTGCCGAACTACGAGACGGCCGTCAAGGACAAGATCGAAAATGCCAGCGCGATCGACATGGACGACGGCGAGGATGACGAGTTGCTGGAGGCGGCGATCGAGATCATCCGGCAGACCAAGCGCGCTTCGACCTCCTCCCTTCAGCGGCGCCTGCGGATCGGTTATACGCGCGCCGCGCGGCTGATGGATATCCTGGAAGCCCGCGGAGTGGTGGGTCCGGCGCAGGGCTCGGATCCGCGGGAGATTCTCGTCGATTTGGATGGCCAGATACCGCAGAATAAACCGGACGGCATGGAGTAACGGATTCATGGCGACCATCGGACAGGTTCTGAAAGCAGCCCGCGAACAGAAGGGCGTGACGGCCTCCCAGGCGGCCGCCGCGACCCGCATGAAAGTCCAGGTCGTGGAGGCGCTCGAGCGAGACGACTACAGCCGGATTGCCGCGCCCATGTACGTAAGGGGATTCCTCAAGCTGTACGGAGAGTACCTGGGCCTCGAACCGGCGCCGCTGATCCAGGAATACATGGAACTGCACTCGCCGAAAGAGCGGCCCTCGTTGATTCCGCAGGAGGCCCCCCTGCCGAATTCGGGCGCCGCCGAGCGCAAGAAAATCGAAATCGACTGGTCCAGGCTCAAGGTGTTTTTCGACAAAGTGAAGAAGCCTGTTGCCATCGGCCTCGGCGTGATCGTGCTGGTCGTTGTGGCCGTGAACGGAATCACCCGCTGCAGCCGCTGGATTACCGAACCCCGGCAGGTGGCCGCGCCGGCGGCGGAGAAGAAGAAGGCGCCTCTGCCCGTTCTTCGCGAGCCGCCCGATCCGTATATCGAAATTCCCACCCCAGGCCGGCAAAACCCGTGAATGTACCCAACACATTGACTCTCAGCCGGCTTGTCCTGGCGGTCGTCATGATGGCTTTTCTCTCGGTGAACTTCCCGTTCGCGAGCACCCTGGCTCTGCTGGTGTTCGTGGTCGCGGGGATCACGGACTACCTGGACGGCTACCTCGCGCGCAACGTGTACGGCGTGACCTCGTTCGGCAGCCTCATGGATCCGGTCACGGACAAGGTGCTTGTCTGCGCGGCGTTTGTCAGCTTCGTGGAGGTCGGAATCGTCCCCGCGTGGATTGTGGTCATCATCATCTCCCGGGAGTTCCTGGTGACGGGATTGCGCCTTCTCGCGGCGAACAAGGGCCTGATGCTTGCCGCCGGTAAATGGGGGAAGCATAAAACGATCTGGCAGATCATCGCGATTTCGGCGCTCCTGCTCGGCCTGGCCGTTCGCAACGACCTGCTGCGGGACTCCGGCGCCGAGTTGTTGCAGGACTACGATTTCTGCTTCGGAGTGATCGCGCTGGCCATTGCCTCCGGGGTGGCCCTCATCACGATGGCCTCCGGCATCCTCTATTTCATGGAACATCGCAGTGTCATTTCAGGCCGCGGATGACCGCCGGCGCACAGGAATCCCCCGTATGAATCAACAGGAATGGAATATCAAGGCGCGCAGCGACAGCTGCCAGGTGTGCAACAAGACGTTTGCGGATGATGAAGTCTTCTTTTCGCGGCTGGACTTCGGCGAAGGGGGGTACGGGCGGCGCGATTGCTGTGCCGTATGCTGGAACGACGCGGCCAAGAAGAACGCGCTCAGCGTCTGGAAAAGCGTGTACAAACTGCCGCCTCCGCCGGCGCCCGAGCCGTTGAAGAAGGAGACGGCGGAGTCGCTGCTGCGCGAACTCATGGAGACCGAGGATCCGGCGAACCGGAACACGATCTACATCCTCGCCGTCATGCTGGAACGCCGCCGCATCCTGGTCGAACGCGACGTGCAGACGCGCGAGGACGGGGTGAAGGTCCGCGTGTACGAGCATCGGAAGACCGGCGAGACGTTCCTCGTCCCCGATCCGGGCCTCAAGCTCTCGGAGTTGAAATCCGTCCAGGAAGAAGTCGTCGCCCGGCTCGGCGGCCGGGAGACCGGCCAGGCGGAAGTCGGCGCAGCACCGGTTGAAAGCAAAGAAACTCCATAGCCGTCCCGGGGGTGACAGAATCATGGCGGCAGAATCATTGGGATGGAGATATCCGGATGCCGATCGAATATGGCGTAGAGCTGAATTTCACGGGACAGGAGCAGTTTCACGCGGTGGACCGGCAGGTCATGCGGCATGCGTTTGACATACACAACACGCTAGGGCGGTTTTGCGACGAACGGGTCTATCAGGACGAGTTGGCTCAGCGATGCCGGATGGGAGGCTTCGAGTTGCACCGGGAGGTGTTGCTTCGAGTTTCCTATGAAGGATTCTCGAAGCCGTACTACCTGGATATGTTGCTGGATCGAGGAGTCATCTACGAATTGAAAGCCGTCGATGTGCTCAACGGCAATCATCAGAAGCAGCTTATTCATTACCTCCTGCTGACCGGCCTCTGTCACGGCAAGCTTGTGAACTTTCGCCCCGGCTCGGTTGAGTCGCGATTTGTATCCACACGTCTTCGCCGGCAGGATCGGTCTGCGTTCCGGCTGGCTGGCGACGAATGGTGTGGCGATGACAAGCCAAGCCGGCTGTTGCGGGAGACCCTCTGCGAACTGCTTGCAGATTGGGGGGCTTTCCTGGATGTGAATCTTTACCGAGAGGCCCTCCTGCATTTTCTGGGCGGTCCGGATCATGGTGTCCAACCCATTGAAATCGTCGTGTCCGGCCGTGTTGTCGGCACCCAGAAGATGTGTATTTTGACTGACGGCACCGCGTGGCATCTGTCCTCGGTGCGGCAACATCTCAAGTCGTACGAAACTCATCTCAGGCGGCTTCTGAGCCATACTCGTTTGGACAGAATCCAGTGGATCAACCTTGACCAGCGAATCGTAATGCTCAAAACACTGAACAAATGATTCTGTTGTCAATGATTCTGCCGTGCTGAATCGTTGATGAAGTCCTGCTAAACTACGCCCATGTTCGACCTGAAGATCACAGGTGGTCAACTGCTCGACGGAACCGGCGGCCCGGCGGTCCGCGCCGATGTGGGGGTCGTGGGCGACCGGATCGCGGACGTCGGTGACCTCTCGGGTGCGGAGGCAAGAAGCTCCATCGATGCGGCGGGCAAGACCCTTTGCCCCGGCTTCGTGGATGTCCATTCCCATTCCGACGCGTACCTGCTGATCGAGCCTTCCGCGCCGAGCAAGATCCATCAGGGCGTGACGACCGAAGTGTGCGGAAACTGCGGCGCCTCAGCGGCCCCGCGAGTCGGGCGTTACCCGATGCCCTCGGACTGGCGGGATAAGAAGTACCCCGGCCCGTGGACGACGGTTTCCGAGTATCGCGCGTTGCTCGAGCAGGTGAGGCCGGCGGTCAACGTGGTCCTGTTGATTGGTCATAACGCGATTCGTGCGGGAGTTCTCGGCTACGAAGGGCGGCCGGCGACGGATTCGGAGTTCAAGGCCATGGCGGACCTGCTGGCCCGATCCCTCGACGAGGGAGGGGCGGGGTTGAGCACGGGCCTGATCTATTCGCCCGGGATGTTCGCGCCGCCGGAGGAGATCATCGGTCTCGCGCAGGTTGTCGCACAACGCGGCAAGATATACACCTCCCACATGAGGAGCGAGGGCGCGAGACTGATCGAGGCCATCGAGGAGACGCTCAACATCGGCCGGCAATCTGGTGTGCGTGTTCAAATTTCCCACCTCAAGACGTCGGGCCGGAAGAACTGGCATCTGCTCGACGCCGCGTTGGACAAGATCCGCAGGGCGAGGAATGAGGGTATCGAGGTGGCTTCCGACCGCTATCCCTACACGGCAGCTTGCACCGACCTCGATGTAATACTGCCCGATTGGGCGTCGGAAGGTGGTCGCGAAGTCGTTCTGAAGCGATTGCGCGATCCGCAGACAAGGAAACGAATCCGGGATGAACTGGCCGCCTCGCGCGACGCGCTGTACTGGGAGAGCGTCACCGTGGGTACGACTCATCATCCGGCGAACAGGTCGTTTCAGGGCCTGCCGTTGATCCGCGTGGCGAAAGAGCTCTCCCTGGAGCCCGTGGATGCCGTTCTGCATCTCATGGATTCGGACGAACTTCACACCGGCGGAATCTTTTTTGGGATGAGCGAGGACAACCTGTGGCGGATTCTGCGGGAGCCGTACGTCATGCTCGGATCGGATGCGTCGATCCGTTCGCCGGACGGGCCGTTGAGCCAGGATCATCCGCATCCGCGCGCTTACGGCAGCTTCCCGCGGTTCCTGCGCGCCGCGCTCGACGGGAAGACCGTGGCTCTTCCCGAGGCGATTCGCAAGATGACGTCACTCCCGGCGTCGCAATTCGGCCTCAAGGACCGGGGCGTCCTCGTCGTGGGGAAAAAGGCCGATATCGTGGTGTTCGATCCGGCGGAAGTGCGCGATACAGCCACCTTTGAGAAGCCCCACCAGTTCGCGAAAGGCATCGACCTCGTCGTGGTGAACGGCGCCGTCACAATACAGGACGGCCGGATGACGGGGAAGAGGGCGGGGATGTTCCTGGAGTGAACGTCGAACGCCCAACGCTGAACGCCGAACACTGAAGTGGACGGAGGGCTTCGCTCACTTCGACGTTGGACGTTCGGCGTTCGAAGTTCGACGTTTCCCGTACACGGCTTTCCCCGGAATCACTCCCCGAATCCCTCCCTCAGGCCGGCGGACGTCGCCTGCCCGCCGCGGGATCAGGTGAATGTGGGCATGCAGGATGGTTTGCCCCGCAACGCGTCCGTCGTTGATGCCGAGGTTGAAGCCCAGAACCGACGGATCGTCGGCCTGCATTTTCATGGTCAGGTCGGCCGCCAGCCGATGCACGGAACTCCATTCGTCCGACGTCATGTCCCTGAACGATTGGACGTGTCGGCGCGGGATGATCAGCGTGTGGCCGGGCGAAACGGGATAGTGGTCGCGGATCGCGAAGCAGACCTCATCTTCGGTCACGATGCGATCAGCCGGAATGTTGCAGAAGGGGCAGGGGCTCATGATCGTGATAGGGCCCGCCCTCCTTCGCCCGAGCGCTTCGGAGGGCATCCTCCGCTCTTCTGCTTGCTGCGCTTGCGCCAGAGCGAAGGATGGTGGCCAGGGGCGGAATCGAACCGTCGACACACGGATTTTCAGTCCGTTGCTCTACCAACTGAGCTACCTGGCCACGCAAGGGGGTGATACTACTGACAAACTTCTCGATGTCAACGCGAAGAAAAAAAGTTCAAAAAGACTTAACAGGAATGACGGCCGGGGTATACATACTTGTGGCTCTGCGGATTGGTCAGCCTTGAGGATCAAATATACCGAGAAAGAGCTAAGCTTGTTGAGGATAGCCTTTTAAGGTTCTGACCAGCGCGCAGAGCCACTTTATTGTCCGGTCCCGACTTTCCCTTCCCTTTTTCCTGCGGATTTCGGCATGTCACACGGACGGATGGGGCTGGAGTCAGACGCCGGAGGGGCCGGACAGGGCGTCGAGGACTTCATCGGGGCTGGTCGCGTTGAGGATTCGGTCGCGCACGGCGCTGTCGTTGAGTTGGCGGCTGATTTCGGCGAGGAACTGGATATGCGGGCCGGTGCGCGTGTCGGGCGAGAGCGTCATCACGAAGATCTTCGAAGGCAGGCCGTCCAGGGATCCAAAGTCTGTGCCGTCTTTCTTGACCGCGATCGCCGCCACGAGGGTGTCCACCTTGTCGGTCTTTCCGTGCGGGATGGCGATGCCGTTCTGCATGCCGGTGGACATCTTGCGCTCCCGGTCGATGACGGCCTTCAGAGCGTCTTTCTTCTCCCTGATCTTGCCGGACGTCATCAGGAAATCGATCATCTCCTCGATAATCGCTTCCTTCGCGTTGTTCTTCAGATCCAGCAGGACCGCGTCCTTCGACAATGTCTTTCTGAGATTCATCCTTCCGGCCTTTTTTGAGACTGCCGAGCAGGCTCTTAAAGAGCGGCATAATGCCGTTAATCCGAGAACCCGGTCAATACATATTGCGCGTGGATGCGCATGACGGCGGGGCGTCGGAAGATCGTGCAACGATCACGGACTCAAGGCGTTGCAGGGCGCTCGGGATTCTGCGCATTGCATATTTCGCACCAGATGCTATAAAGACCCTTGCAGCTTTACCAAGTAGCGGCATTGCGGAGGACTCGATATGGCTCCGGATGTAACCGATGAAATCCCGGTCGCTGCCCGGAACAAGAAAGGACCGATGCATAGAATCATCAACCACCTCATTCAACTTCAGGACCTCATGGTCGCCAGGGCACAACAGGAGGCTTCCATGCCCGGCGCGCGGTTGTCCCAGTTGGACGCCTCCATCCAGACCCTTTTCAGCGAGTTGCCTCCGAACGTGGCGGACCATTTCCGGAAGATTGAGAAAAAGGGACTGCTGGCCGTGGTTCCCATTTCGAACGGCGTCTGCTCGGCCTGCGGGATGTCCCTCCCGGTGAGCCTGGTTCATGAAGTCCATGCGGCGAAGTCGTTGCATTTCTGCCCCTCCTGCACGCGCATGTTGTACTATCCCGAAGCGCCCACACGGAACATCGGCAAGAGGAAGCGCCGGAGCGAGCCGCCCAAGGTGGGTATCGAGCGGTTTTCGTCGCCCGAACTGATGATCACCGATCTGAAGTCGACGGAGCGTGACGATGTGCTGTCCGAGTTGTGCACGAAGATGGAAGCGGAGGGGTTCGTGGACAATGCGGCGAAACTTCTTGAGGAGGCCTTGAAGCGCGAGGCGATCGTCAGCACCGCGGTGGATCACGGGCTTGCGTTCCCGCACGTGCGCGGCGTCGAGGGCGGCGGCCTGACCATGGCGCTCGGGCTCAGTCGCAAGGGCGTCAAGTTTTCGCCCGGCACGCGCGCGCTGACGCGCATCATCTTCTTCATGGTGATCCCAACGGCAGCCAGTGCGTTCTACCTGAAACTGCTCTCGGGTCTGAACCAGTCGTTCCAGAAGGAGGAGGCGCGGGAGAAACTGTTCGAGGCCGAGACGCCCGAACAGCTGTGGAAGCTTCTCTTCAAGGCGACGAAGGCGACGATCCAGTAAGCGCCGGAGCCGGGTTCAGTTCCCGCGCAGATCGGGCGGCGGCTGTTTGGACCGCCGGACGCTCCCGTCCGTGTTCAGGATGTTGTACGCGCCGAAATGAGGCGCCGGTACGGCGTCCGACAGGGCGTTGAGTTCCACCATCATCCACGTCGGTGATCCGCTGCCGTGCAGTTTCCTGCCGTTCAGCTGGACGTTCCAGACATAGGTCAGGCCGAGCTCCTGCTGGGGGGCCGGCGCCGTGGGGCAGATGTAGATGTCCGGATGAACCCGGTAGGGTTGAAGCGCCACGAGCAGGCTGTCGTTGTCCTGCTTGGGATCGTCCGGATAGAACGCCGCGCGCGGGAGCGTGCCGCGATCGACCTCGAAATTCTCCAGCGCGGTGTAGATGTTGCGCAGGTTGTTCGCGCATTTCTTGTTCAGCACATTCTGGTGGATCGCCATGTAGATGGCCGCGGCAAGCCCGATCAGGACAGCGGCCATCGCCAGGAGTTCGATCAGGACAAAGCCTTCTTCCGATCCCGGCGCGAGGCCGGTCCTGCGCACGCTGTGAGTGTTCCGCAACACGAGCCGAGGGTAGAAAGGAGCCGCCGGAACGTCAACGGTTAAGATCGTTGAGCAGCAGCTTGGCGAATGGCGCCGGCCATTCCGAGGGCGGCGTGGAGGACTGCATGCAGCGCCTGAAAAACGCCGCCGCACGCTTGGTTTCGCCGTCCAGATAGCAGCGGATGGCCGCCGCGAGACAGGCGTCGTTCTTGAATTGGTCCGGCATGCGGTCGATCTCGGACGCCAGTTCGTTGACGCTGGTGTCGCCGCCGAGGCAGTTCATCGCGGCGCGGATCGGCCCGTCGGCCGGCGGATCCCTCAGCATGAGGATCTCGAGCGCGCCCTTCCTGTCGCCCTCCAGGAGCAGCAGGCTCAGGTATTCCATTTGGGCGAGGCTGACGATGGCGATCGAGGCGTCCGAGTTTCTCAGGATGCTGTGGTAAAGCTGTTTGGCCCGCGCACGATTGTTCAGAAGAATCTCGCAGCGGGCCTCGTCCAGTTGGGCGATCGCCGCGGTTCGCGTGTCGCCGAGGGTGGCGCTCAGGTCGCGAGCGGAACGGAACCCGTCCCGGGAGGTGGCCCAATCGCCCGCGGTCATGGCCTTGCGCGCGAGCCGGATTTCGTGCCACGCGCGCGGTGTGTCGCTGGCGATGCTTCCGCCGTCGGCCTGGGCCAGCACGTACAGCGCGTTCTTGAGCCGCGCCCGCGTCAGCAGGTCGTCGTACCGGATGCTGAGCAGTTTGTGGCGGTAATACAGGGCGACGCTCCACGCGACGATGATCAGCGGAACGACGATCAGCATCGTCCGCTGGTGACGGCGCGCAAGGTGCCGAAGGTGGTCGAGCGGCGAGAAGTGGTGTGCGCTGACGCGCCGCCCGGCGAGCGCTCTTTCCAGATCGACGGCAAACGCCTCCGCGTCGGCATACCGGTCCCTCGGATTCTTCTCCAGGGCCTTGAGGATCACCGCTTCCAGCTCGGGCGTGATCTCCTTCCGGAAGAGCCGGGGCCGTTTCGGCTGTTCGTTCTTCACGGCCTCCAGCACATCCTTGACCGGCGAGCAATGCTGCGTGTTGTACGGGAGCACGCCGGTGATCGCCTCGTAGAGGACGACGCCCAGCGAGTAGATGTCGCTGGCCAGGCCGACGCGTTCGCCGCGTGCCTGTTCGGGCGACATGTAGAGGGGGGTGCCGGTCAGCGCGCCGGTCATGGTGACGGACGGCCAGTCGATCAATTCCGCGACGCCGAAATCCGAGAGCAGCGGCTCGCCGAACTCGTCGATCATGATGTTCGTCGGCTTCACGTCGCGGTGGATGATGTGGTGCATGTGCGCGTACTGCAGGGCGCGCGCGATCTTGATGATGATCTGCACGACCATGTTCAGGCTCATGGGCGTGTTCTCCATCGCGTCTTCCAGGGTCTTGCTTTTCCTCACCGACTCCATCGCGATGTAGTGGTAGGGGCCGTCCTTGCCCGTCGCGTAGATCGTCATGATGTGCGGATGCCGGCGCAGTTTCTTGGAGGCCTCGGCCTCCCGCCGGAACCGCTCGAGCATGGTCTCCGAGACCCCGGGCCCTTCGGAGAAGACTTTCAGCGCGATTTCGTGCCCGGTCGCATCGGTCGCCAGGTAGACGGTGGCCATCGCCCCGTGGCCGAGGGATTCGGAAATGATGTACTCGCCGATCCGGAAGCCCTTGCCGGGGTATTTCGGCGACCCGGATTCCAACACGGGGATGTCGGTGCCGTTCTTCGAGTGGTTGGTCGCGTCCGTCATGGGAATCCGTATTAACCGACGGGGCTAGTTTGCTGTCGCGGCTCGCGATTGGCAAGTAAAAGGCGGCAGGTCCGCGCCCAGCTGTTTCCAGGCCTTGTTGAATCCCGCCGCGTGTCCCTGCCGCCGCTGCTGCAGTCGGCGCACCAGCCCGCGCGGGCCGGGAGGGGCGCGGTGGAGGTGGGCCAGGCAGATGTCGCAATCGTGGATGTCGCCAAGCACATCCTGGACCGCCTTGAGCTTCCGGGCGAGCCGTGTCGCGGACGGGCCCTGCGAGGCCGCGAAGAATTCGGCCATGTAGCGTGCCCGGCGGCAGGCGATCCGGAGCCGGTGCGCCTTGCGGGGAGGGAGCGCGGGTCCGGGGAGGGAGCGCTCCATCACCTGCGCGATGGATTTCCGGATGGCGGCGGCGCCGAGAACGGCGATGGAAATGTCGCCGGCCCGGAAGGCCGGGTTGTCGAGGAACCGCTTGAAATCCGACATCAGGGCCCGCGTCGGGGGATCGAGCAGGATGTCCGGGAGGGACTGCTTCATCTGCCTCTGCATCTCGCGCTGGCGCCGGGCGAAGGCGCGCCATTGCCCGGATCTCCTCGCGGGGGCCGATTTCAGCGTGCGCATCCACACGTCCATGTCGCGCGCCGGCCCGAGCTTTTTCGACAGTCGCCGGAATCGCGCCTCGAAGGCCCTGCCTTCCGGCCGGGGGAGGACCTTGCGAAAGGCCTTCAGGAGATTGCGCAACCGGCGGATGGCGACGCGCAGGTCGTGGAGCGGCGTGACACGGCCCGCGAGCACGCCCGGTTCTGCCGTACGGATGCTGTCGTACTGCCGGCGCAGGAGCTCGATGGCGGTCCTCCGGCTGTCGGTGGCGTGCGCGGTCATGATCAGCCTTTCGGGGGGACCGGGCGTTGGGGTTCGAACGTGGCGGTCTCGGCTTTCTTGGCGCTCTTGGCCGCCTCGCACGCGCGGCGGTGGAAAATCTCCTGCGCGCGCAGGGCTTTCTTGCGCGGCGCGGGCTCGGCCCGGCGGTAGCTCCCGTCGGGGAGAAGCTGCCGCGCCTTGGTGTTGTCCCCGAGGCAGGTCTCGAGAATCGCGACCAGCTTCTCGCGGCAGCGGAGATCGTCCACGGGAACGAGCAGCTCGACGCGCCGGTCGAGGTTGCGCGTCATCCAGTCCGCGCTGGAGATGAACACCCGGCTGTCGCCCCCGTTGTGGAAGTAGAAGATGCGGCTGTGTTCGAGAAACCGGTCGACGATGCTGACCACGGAAATCGTCTCGCTGAGATTCGGGACGCCCGGCCGCAGGCAGCAGATGCCGCGGACGTTGAGGCGGATGTCCACTCCCGCCTTGGAGGCTTCGTACAGGGCCTTCACGAGATCGGCGTCCGCCAGGGAGTTCAGCTTCACCATGATGCGCGCCTCCTGGCCCTGCTTGCGGCGCTCGATTTCATTTTCGATCAGCTCGACGATTCGACTGCGAAGCCCGATGGGCGCGGCCTCGATCTTGCGGTAGCGCACGGGTTGGGAGTAGCCGGTGATCGTGTTGAAGAACGCCGAGGCGTCCGCGGCGAAATCCACGTCGCAGGTCATGAAGCTGATGTCGCTGTACAGGCGCGCGGTTTTCTCGTTGTAGTTCCCGGTGCCGAAGTGCACGTAGCGCCGGATGCCGGTCGGCTCGCGGCGCACGACGATGCAGATCTTTGCGTGGGTCTTGAGCCCCTTCAGCCCGTAGATCACCTGGACGCCCGCGTGTTCGAGCGCGGTGGCCCATTCGATGTTGCGGGCCTCGTCGAAGCGGGCCTTGAGCTCGACCACGACGGTGACGTGCTTGTCGCGATCGGCCGCGCGCGCGAGCGCCGCGACGACGGGGCTGTATTCGCTGGTCCGGTACAGGATCTGCTTGATCGCGAGAACATTCGGGTCGTCCGCCGCCTCCTCGACCAGTTTCAGCACGGGGTCGAAACTTTCGTACGGGTGGAAGAGGAGGATGTCCCGGCGGGCGATCGCTTCGAAAATGGATTCGGACGGGCCGATGTCGGGTGACGGCTGGGGTGTCCACGGCTCGATCTTGAGGTTGTCGAATCCGCTCATGGTCGCGACGCGGAAGAGGGCGGAGAGGTCGAGCGGCCCCGGCAGGGAGTACAGCGAGTCGTCGTGGATGTCGAGGCTGGTGGTGAGGAAGCTGCGGAGGATGTCGGAGGCGCTGCTGTCGATCTCCAGCCGGACGCACGAACTCAGTTTTCTCTCGATCAGCACTTCCTTCATCTTCTCCAGCAGGTCGCCCGCGGCGTCCTCCCGGACGCTCATGTCCGCGTTCCGCGTGATGCGGAACGGGGCGCTGTCCACGATCGGCTCGCCCGGGAAGATCCGGTCCAGGAAGGCCGTGATGATGTCTTCCAGCAGGAGGTAGTGATAGCCCTGCTCGGTCGGCACGGTGATGAACCGGGCGACGCCCTTCGGAACCGCAACGACCGCGAAGCGCGGGATGTCGGTCCCCTTCACGGTCTTCAGCCGCACGCAAAGGTTGATGCCGAGCCCGGGCAGGAGCGGAAAGGGATCGTCGAGATCAACGGCCATGGGCGTGATGACCGGGTACAGCTCGTGTTCGAAAAGCCCTTCGACGTAGGTGTCCTGCTCGGGTGTGAGCGCGTCCATCGTGAGCCGCCGGATCCCCGCCGCCGCCAGCCTGGGCTCGAGATCCTCCCGCAGGCAGGTGTACTGGTCCGCCGTCATCTGGTGGACGAGCCGGCTGATTTCCGCGAGCTGTTCGGCGGGTGTCATGCCGGACGGGTCGGTTTTTCCGCTGCCTTCGTGGGCCAGGAGCTGCAGCCCTCCCACCCGCACCATGAAAAACTCATCGAGGTTCGAGCTGGTGATGGCGAGGAACTTGAGGCGTTCCAGCAGGGGCAGGGACCCGTCGAGCGCCTCCTCCAGCACGCGCCGGTTGAAGGCCAGCCAGCTCAATTCCCGGTTGATGAACGGGGAAGGCTTAGCGCTCATCGGCCGGTCCCCCCGTTTGTGCCCGTTCCTCGCGGAGGACAACCGGGATGCCGTACACTTCCTCGAACATGGCCCCCTTTTCCTTCATCGCCATGCGCTCGATCGTCAGGTCCTCCACGCCGCGCACGGTGATGATGAACTGGCCGGGCTCGCGCGCGAACGTCAGGTCGCTGAGCTGCTGAACGTGGTTCCGATCCATCGCATCCGCAACCCGCAGGATGGCGGCCATCTTGGAGACGGCGATGCGGTTGTCGCGGTCGAGGGACGTGTATTCCGGATGCGTGGGGCTCGGCATGGCACGCCGGTGATAGCGGGCCACGAGGGCGATGAGGGTCATGTCGTTCCGGGTCAGCCCGAACAGGTCGCTGTTCAGGATCAGGTACATCGAGTGCTTGTGATGGCTCCGGCTGCTGATGAATCCGCCCACCTCGTGCAGAAGGGCGGCGACCTCCAGCAGAAGTTCGTGCCGCTTGTCGAGCTGGTGCACGGGCTGCAGTTCGTGGAAGAGTTTCAGGCAGAGATCCGCCACGTGCCGGGCGTGCTTCCGGTCGATCCTGTACTTGTCGCCCAGCGCCAGCGCGGCGTGGATGACCTGCTGCACGAAGGATCCGGTCCAGAAGCCTGCCAGGGTCATTTCCTTCAGAAGCCCGTCCCGGAGACTGGCCTTCGGGATGATGATGCTGCCGGCCTTGAACGCGCGCGCGATCTGCATGTAGACGAGCAGGGCCGGGCCGACGGTTTCCGCCTCCTGGAACGAAATCCTGTACTTGCTTGCAATCCGCTCGGCCGACAGAGGAAGCACCTTGTCCACGAAACCGACAAAGGCCTTGTATTCCACGTGCGCCGCGCGGGCATGGACCCAGTCCGGGAAGAGGTGGGCGGCGGCAAAGCGTGAATCGCCGGACATGGCCACCATCGCGGTCACCTCGGAGACCGGCACGTTGCGCGTGATCTGCTCCACCATGCGCTGGATGTGCTGGCCGAGGATCGTGCGCACGCGCTCCGACGGCGCCCGCTGGGATTCCAGCATCTCCCGCATGCGCAGCGAGCCGAGGCGGTACGAATCGGAGAACGTGACCTGCCCGTTCTGCACCAGCAGGATTTCGGTGCTGCCGCCGCCGACGTCAACGACCAGCACGTTGCCGTCCTTGAGGCCCGGCTCGCTCTCCACGACGCCCTGGGCGGCCATGTAGGTGAGGCGGCTCTCCTCCGCCTCGTCGATGGCCCTCACGTTGATGCGCGTGCCGATGTAGATGCGGTCCAGGAACGTGTCGCGGTTCTCCGCCTCGCGCACCGAACTGGTTGCCACCGCGCGGATCTGCTCCGGCTGGGTGATCCCGTATTCCTCCATCACGCGCCGGAAGCCCTGCAGGATCTCCACACATTCCTGGATCGTGGATTGCTGGATGCGGTTCTTGGTGAACGTGTCCTTGCCGAGGTGACAGCCCTGGCGGAGCTGTTCGAGCGTGCGGAGCTCCCCGTTTTCCCCGATTTCCGCAATCTCCATGCGGATGGCGCTCGCGCCGATGTCGATGACGGCCGCCAGGCGGGCATTCTTGGCCGAAGGTGCAAGGATGTTGGCTGTTGGTTCGTTGTTCATCGTGTCACGGGGAGTCCAAAGTCCAAGGTCCAAGGTCCCACGTCAGCCGTTGAACTTTGGACTGTAGACTTTGGACCTTGGACTTCACTCTTTGGCCTTCCCCTCCGCCGCCAGCGCGGCCGCGCCCATCACGGTCGCGTTGTCGCCCAGTTGCGCGGCGACGATCTTCAGGGACTTGGTGAACGACTTCATCGCCCGGCAATCCACGGTCTTGCGCGCCTCGCCCACGAACAGGTCGCTCATCGCCTCGACCAGCCCGCCCCCGAGGATCACGACGTCGGGCGCGAGCAGGTTGACCACGTTGGCGATCGCGCCGCCGAGATGTTGTGCCGCGTTCCGCACGATCCGCTCGATGACCGGGTCGGCGGCGACGGCCTTGGCCAGGACGCCGCTCTTGATGGACGACAGGTCCGTGCCGGCCAGTTCCAGGAGGTGCGGCGCCTCCCCGCGATACGCGGCCGCCGCCGCCTCCGCGGAAATGGCCAGCCGGCTGGCCACGGTTTCGAGGCAGCCCCGCTGGCCGCACCCGCATACGCGACCGCCGGGCTGAACGCAGACGTGGCCGATTTCCATGCACGAACCCGTGCGCCCCCGGAAGATCCGGCCCTCGTAAATGCAGGCGCCGCCGATGCCCGTGCCGGGGAAGATGCCGACGACGCACCGCGCCTTCTGGCCGGCGCCGAAGCGATACTCGCCGTACGTTCCGGCGTCCACGTCGTTCGCGATCACCGTCGGGCACCCGAACTCCTTCTCCAGGGTGTCTTTCAGCGTCACGTTCTTCCATCCCAGGTTCGGAGCTTCCAGGATGATGCCGCGGTCGAGGTCGAGAGGGCCGGGACAGCCGATTCCGATCGCGCCGAGATGCTGGGCCTTGATGTGGGCATCGTCGGCCGCGTCCTTGATGGTTTTGATGATGCGGTCGAGCACGTCCTTCGCGCCTTCGCAGCCCTTGGTCTTGGTGCGCTGGGAGCCGATGATCTTGAAGCCGGCGTCGAACACCGTCGCCATCATCTTCGTCCCGCCGAGATCAAACCCCAACCAGTATCGTTCGTCCGAACCCATGAGAACTCCTTTTCTTAACGCAAAGACGCAAAGCTCGCAAAGGGGCGCGAAGTGGTGGAGGGCTAGAGGCCGTTCACGACGCGCCGAATTCCGTCCGCGATCCTCTTTTCTCCGAAGTTGATGACCAAGCCCAGTTTCTTGCCCGTGAGACGAAGGTAGGTAAGAAGCTGAATTTCAAATATCGGATTATGCTTCTCTGCAGCCTTCGCTTCCACGATCACCTTGTCACCGACAAGAACATCCAGCGTCAAAGGTTTCTTGAGCTTCTTGCCTTTGTATACGATTGGAACCGGAATCTGCCTTTCCACCGGAATGCTGCGCAACGACAGTTCGTCGCATAGACACTCCTCGTAGACAGCCTCCAGAAGTCCCGGACCTCCCAGTTCCTTGTGTACCTCAATCGCCGCCCCAATAATCCTGTTGCTCAGTTCGTCTTCCGTCATCCCTTTGTGCCCCTTTGCGATCTTTGCGCCTTTGCGTTAAAATAAAGTCTACTTCACCCGGCTGATTTCGAGAATTTCGACGGCCTCGACGGGGACGTTCTCGTAGGGCCCGCGCGAGGTGGTGGCCACGCCCTTGATCTTGTCCACGACGTCCATGCCCTCGGTCACCTTGCCGAACACGCAGTAGCCGAAGCCCTGCGGGCTGGGGGACTTGTGGTTGAGGAAGTCGTTGTCCGCGACGTTGATGAAGAACTGGGCGGTTGCGCTGTCGATGTCCGACGTGCGCGCCATCGCGAGCGTGCCGCGCTCGTTCTTCAGGCCGTTGGCCGCCTCGTTCTTGACCGGCGCGCGCGTGGGTTTCTGGGCGAAGTCCTTCGTGAACCCGCCGCCCTGGATCATGAAGCCGTTGATCACCCGGTGGAAAATCGTGCCGTTGTACTGCTTGTCGTCCACGTACTGCAGGAAGTTCTTCACGGTCGCCGGGGCCTTGTCCTCGAACAGCTCGACCTTGATATCGCCTTTGGATGTCTTGATGGTGACCACGGGATTCATCTCCTGGTTGGTTGTTGTTTCCTGCGCTGCGGGGGCTTCGATCGTCGTATCCTGAGCCATGCACGTCATGCCTGCGCCAAGCACAAGCGCCGCGCAAATCCGATTCATGCTCTTCATCGTACGCTCTCCTGTTTCCATGGACGTTGCCTGACAGACTAGACTACGCCATCGCGTTACTCAAGTTAGAGTCGCGTGAGCGGTGTCCAAGCGCAAAAATCGCCACATATTACCTGTAACATAAGTTCGTGGGCCGGATTTCCGGGGCACGATGGGGCGCGTTCGGCGGTGGCCGCAGCTGGGTTCCGGCGCCGCCGGCCGGGCTTCCACGCGGATGCGTTCAGCCGATGGTTGCGATAAAGACGGCTCCGTGTATGATGCAGGACAGACGGAGATGAACCCATGACTACGGAAGAACCGGACGTTCCGCAGGCTGCCTGTTGGAAGAGGTGGTGCGTGGCCTTCGCGCTGGTGGCGGCAACGATCGCGGTGTACCTGCCGGTTCTCCAATGCGGTTTTGTTGATTACGGCGATCCGGACTGCGTGGTTCGTCCGGGCCTGGTCGGGAACGCGCTGGCCGCGGCATTCACGTCGGCCCCCCGGGGTTTCTGGCAACCGCTGACCCTTCTTTCCCACGCGATGGACTTCCTTTGGTTCGGCCTGAACGCGAGCGCGCACCATGCCGTGAATCTCGCGTTCCATGGGATCAACGTTCTCCTTCTGTTCGGTCTGCTCGCGAAAATGACCGGGAGCGTCTGGCGGAGCGGGTTCGTGGCTGCCCTGTTCGCGCTCCATCCGATGAACGTGGAAACGGTGGCCTGGATCGCCGAGCGGGAAACCCTGCTGTGCGCCTTTTTCTGGCTCCTGGCGCTGTGGGCTTACGTCGCGTATGCGGATCGCCCGTCGCTGTGGCGCTACCTGGCGGTGGCGTGCCTGGTCCTCGGCGCGATGATGTCGAAACCCGTGGCGGTCACCTTGCCGTTCGTCCTTCTGCTGTTGGACTACTGGCCGTTGAAACGGATGTCGACGGTGTCGTTCGGAAAACTCGTGCTGGAAAAGGCGCCCCTCTTTGTCCTCTCGCTCGTGTTTAGCTGGATCGCCCTCAGAATCCAGTCCGCGGCGGGAGCGATCGTGGGCGGAGCGAACGAATCGCTCATCGACCGCCTGTCGTACGCCGTCGTCAACTACGTGCTGTACATCGACAAGGCGATCTGGCCATCCCAGCTGGCCGTGCTCTATCCCATGTGGACGACGCCGGTCTTGTTGAGATCCCTGCTGATCTGCGTTGCGCTTCTCGTCTTCGTCACCGTGGTGGTCCTGCGGAGGATCGGGCGCCTTCCCTACCTGGCCGTGGGCTGGTTGTGGTACCTCGGCGTGATGCTGCCGATGATCGGCATCGTCCTCGTGGGTTGGCACAGCATGGCCGACCGGTTCGTGTACATCCCCTTCATCGGGATTTTCGTGATGGTCAGTTGGGGCATGACGGATTTCATCCTGGAGGGAGAACGGTTCCGCCGGCTTTCCGTGGTGCTCGCGGTGATCGCCCTGCTGGCGCTCGGCTGGGCGTCGCGCGTTCAGGTGGGGTGCTGGCGCGACAGCGCGTCCCTCTTCCGGCACGCGACCGAAGTGACCTTTGGCAACTACGTCATGCACGAGAAACTGGGCGGGGAACTCGCCAGGGCGGGCCGGGCCGATGAGGCGATCGCCCAGTACTCTAAGGCGATCCGCATCAACAGCCTGTACCTGCCCGCGCGGGTGAATCTGGCCCGTTTGCTGTTTCTGCAGGGACGGAAGGTGGAAGCGTTTGCCCTCCAGACCGAGAGCATCGGCCTCTTTCCGCACGACGCGCAGCTGATGTGCGATGCGGGGGTCATGCTGGCGGATTCCGGCCGCCGGGGACAAGCCGCCACCTATCTGATGCAGGCTCTCTGGCTTGATCCCGGGCTCGCCGAAGCGCACGTGCGGCTGGGGGCGCTCCTCGCGGCAGGTGGGAAGACCGAGGAAGCCATCTCCCATCTGGAATCCGCGGTCCGCCTGATGCCGGAGTCCGTGCAGGCGCGCAACCTTCTTGTCCAGGTCACGGCCGCCCGGGACAAGGCGAAGAAAAGATAGCGCGCTGCCGGCCGGGGCGGGCCAAAAAGCCCCTGATTCGCCGGTCCGGCCGCGTGGATCGGCGCCCGTTTCCCGGCGAATTTCCATGCTTGCAAAACGGGATGTGACGGGCTAACTTCTCGCCTCTTGTTGTTGGAAGGACTTACGAGACAGGTTGGTTAAACATGAAAAAAGACATTCATCCGAAATACGGTGACGCCACGATCACCTGCGCCTGCGGCAACGTGGTTCACACGCGCTCGACGGTCAAGGAAATGCACGTCAACACGTGTTCGCACTGCCACCCGTTCTTCACGGGCACGGCGAAGTTGCTGGATACCGAAGGCCGCGTGGAGCGTTTCCAGAAGCGGTACGCTCGCACAGCCAAAGCCGCGAAGTAGCTTTGCTCGAACGGGCCGGGTTCTCGATCGTGGGATCCGGCCCGTCGTCTTTTCTGGAGTGGTGGAGTGATGGAGTGGTGGGAAGACGGGAGATTGTCGTTCCATCACTCCAAGACTCCAGGACTCCAACACCGCAGGCCTTCACATGATCGATAAATCCTACGTGGAAAAGCTGACAGCCCGGCTTTCGGTGATCGAGAGCGAGTTGTCCGACCCGTCCACCGCCGCCAACCAGCGGCGGTACCAGTCGCTTTTGGTCGAGCATTCGCACCTGCGTGACCTCAACGGCAAGGCCGTGAAGTACTTTGGCCTCGTCCAGGAACTGGACGACAGCAAGGGCATGCTGGCCGCGCCCGATTCCGACGCCGAGTTGAAGGAAATGGCGCAGACGGAAATCGCCCGCATCGAGAAGTCTCTGCCCGCCGCCGAACGCGAGCTCATGATGGCTCTGCTGCCGCCGGACCCGGCCGACAGCCGCAACACGATCATGGAAATCCGCGCGGGCACGGGCGGCGAGGAGGCCGCGCTCTTCGCCGGGGACCTGTATCGCATGTACAGCCGCTACGCCGAGAACCGGGGCTGGAAGGTGGGCGTGATTGACGCGAGCCCGTCCACGATGGGCGGCTACAAGGAGATCATCTTCGGCGTCGAAGGCCGGGACGTGTATCGTACGCTGAAGTACGAAAGCGGCGGCCATCGCGTGCAGCGAATTCCCGTGACGGAAGCGAACGGACGGATTCATACGTCGGCGGCGACCGTGGCGGTTCTCCCGGAGGCCGCGGAAATCGACGAAATCGAAATCAAGCCGGACGAAATCCGGATCGACCTCTACCGCGCGTCCGGCCCCGGCGGTCAGAAGGTGAACAAGACGGAATCGGCGGTCCGTATCACGCACATGCCTTCCGGCATCGTCGTGCAAAGCCAGGACGAGCGCTCCCAGCAGCGCAACCGGGAACGCGCCATGAGCGTGTTGAAGGCGCGGTTGCTGGACAAGACGCGCAACGAAGAGCAGGCCAAGATGGCCAGCGAACGGAAATCGCAGATCGGTTCCGGCGACCGCAGCGAGCGCATCCGGACGTACAACTTCCCGCAGAACCGCGTGACGGATCACCGCATCGAGATGACAATCTACACCCTCGACCGTTTCATGGAGGGCGAAATTGACCCGCTCGTGGACGCCCTCCGCGAGCGCGACACGGAACTTCGGCTCCAGCAGCAGATGAAGGGATGAGGGCGGGGCGATGGAGTAATGGAGTGGTGGAGTGATGCACAGAACCCTCAAACAGCCTTCGGATGAGCCCAGCACTCCAACGGTTCACGCTGTTCTCGAAGCCACCGTCGCCGCTTTGGTCTCTGCGGGGGTTTCCGAATCCTGTCTCAAAGCGGAGTATATTCTCAGTCGCGCGCTCAAGTGCCACCGGTTGGAACTGCCGTCGCGGCAGAACCGTGAACTGTCTGCGGGCCAGGCCGGGCAGATCTCGGCACAGGTCGAGCGGGTGCTCGCGGGCGAACCGATCCAGTACGTGCTGGGCGACATGGATTTCATGGGGCGGTCGTTCAAGACGGATTCGCGCGCGTTGATCCCGCGGCCGGAAACGGAGACGCTCGTCGAGAATGTGCTCGCCTGCAAGGACGTGTGGTCGCTGGAAGTGCCTGTCGTTGCGGATGTTGGAACGGGGACGGGCTGCATCGTCGTGACGCTGGCGCTGGAACAACCGCGAGGGGCATTTCTCGCCATCGACGCGAGTCCGGCGGCGCTGGAACTGGCGCGTGAAAACGCGGCGACGCTCGGAGTTGCGGAGAGAATACAATTCTCGCAGGGCGATTTGCTGGATGGCCTCCGGTCCGGCTCGCTCGACATGGTTGTTTCGAATCCGCCCTACGTTGCGACAGCGGAAATCGAGACGCTGCAGGCGGATATTCGCGAGCATGAGCCGCGCCTGGCGCTGGACGGAGGGCCTGACGGAATGAACGCGATTTCGAAGCTGGTCCCGCAGGCGTTCGACTGTCTCAGGCCTGGCGGCTGGCTGTTTCTGGAGATTGGAGAAGACCAGGGCGCGCGGGTGAAAAGCTTGATGAAGAAGGACGGATTTGGACAGGTTCAGATCCAAAGAGATCTGAATGGTCATGACCGAATTGTCCGAGGCCAGAGGCTCTGAAGCAAAGCACAAATGACGGAAGATCAACCACGAATGGACACACATTCACACGAATTGAGAACGTCTTCCCTTCGTGTTCATTCGTGTGAATTCGTGGTTGGAATTTGATGCCTATTCCTTGAGACAATCATGTTCGATAAATTTTCCAGTTCGCTTCAGAAGATCTTCAAGAACCTGCGCGGCTACGGGACGCTGAGCGAGCGCAACGTCCAGGATTCGCTTCGCGAAATCCGGATGGCCCTGCTGGAGGCGGACGTCAACTTCCAGGTGACGAAGGATTTCGTCGCCAGGGTGAAGGAAAAGTGCCTCGGCAAGGAGGTGCTCGACAGCATCACGCCGGGCCAGCAGGTCGTGAAGCACGTCCACGACGAACTCGTCAGCCTGCTGGGCGGGGCGCACCGGGATTTCGATTTCTCCGCGAGGCCCGCGACCGTTCTCCTGCTCGGGCTTCACGGCGCGGGCAAGACGACCACGGCGGGCAAGCTTGCCCTGCGCTGGAAGAAGGCCGGCAAGAAGGTCCTGCTGGTCGCGTGCGATCTGCGCCGGCCGGCGGCGGTGGATCAACTGCGCATCCTGGCCGGGCAGGTGGGTGTGGAGATCGCGACGCCGGCGGCGGGCGAAACCGTGGCGGCCCTGGGCGCCCGCGCGCTCAAGCAGGCGACCGCCGCGAACGCGGATGTCGTGCTCTTCGACACGGGAGGGCGATTCCAGATCGATACGGATCTGGTGCAGGAGCTGAAAGACCTGCGCGAGGCGATCAAGCCGCGCAACGTGGTCCTCGTGCTCGATTCCGCGATCGGCCAGGAATCCGTGCATGTCGCGGAGACTTTCCACAAGGAGGTCGGATTGACGGGTCTGATCCTGACTAAGCTCGACGGCGACGCGCGCGGCGGCGCCGCGCTGTCCGTGCAGGCGGTGACGGGATGTCCCATCCTGCTTGTCGGCATGGGCGAGAAGCCGGAAGACCTGGAGCCGTTTTACCCCGACCGGATGGCCTCGCGGATCCTGGGCATGGGGGACGTGGTGAGCCTGGTAGAGAAGGCGCAGGGCGCGTTGGATGAGAAGGAAATGGCGCGGATGCAGGAGCGCGCCCTGGAAGGCGACCTGAACCTGGACGACTTCCTGGCCCAGCTGCAGCAAATGAAGAAGATGGGACCTCTGGAGAATCTGCTTGAAATGCTGCCGGGTGCTGGTAACGTGCCCGCCCGCCTGAAGAACGGGATTGCCGGGGTGGGGGACAAGGATTTGAAGAAATCCGAAGCCATCATTCGCAGCATGACCCCCCGGGAACGGCGGAATCCGGGGATTCTGGACGCCAGCCGCCGCAGGCGGATCGCCTTGGGCAGCGGTACGGAAGTGCGTGATGTCAACGAGTTGCTGAACAACTTCGCGCAGGCGAAGAAGATGGCTCAACAGCTCAAAAAGGCGCAAAAAAGGTTGCTTAGGTTCGGGAAGTAATGTATCAAGCGCGTTTACGTTGCGAGCGGGGAATATTGTTCCTGCCGCGTCTACACGCAGGTGTGGTTGGAGGAAACCATGGCAGTTAAGATCAGGTTGAAAAGAATGGGCAGCAACAAGAAGCCCTTTTTCCGTGTGGTGGTGACCGATGTGCGCCGGCCCAACCAGGGGCGTTTCATCGAGGCTTTGGGTTGGTACGATCCGAAGAAAAAAGGCACGAACTACGAGCTTCGAATGGACCGGATCGAGCATTGGCAGGGCAAGGGTGCGGTCGTCTCGGACACGGTAAACAGCCTTCTCCGGAAGGCGAAAAAGGCGCCTGCCCGCGCGGCGGCGCCGGCGGCCGCTCCGGCGGGGGCGTAAGGGTGATGGTCCATGAGAGAATTGCTTGAGTATATTGTGCGGGTCCTGGTTGACCATCCGAACGACGTGCGGATTACCGAGGTGGACGGCGAGCGGACCCAGATTTTTGAATTGCGTTGCCATCCGGATGATGTGGGCAAGGTGATCGGCAAGAACGGGAAGACCGTGGGCGCCATTCGCGTTCTCCTGAGTACCGCGGCGGCCAAGCAGGGCCGGCGGGCGATGCTGGAGATCGTCGAGTGAGCTGCCATGGGTGAGCCGCTCAAGATCGACGTCATCACCATTTTTCCCCGGATGTTGGACGGTTTCCTGGGCGAAAGCATGCTGAAGCGTGCCGCCAAGGCCGGGGTCGTGGAATTCCGCATGGTCAACTTGAGGGATTTCACCGACGACGTCCACAAGACGACGGACGACAGACCCTATGGGGGCGGGCCGGGCATGATCATGAAGCCCGAGCCGATCTTCAAGGCGGTCGAGTCCGTGCGGAGCGCGAAGGCGCGTGTGATTTTGATGACGCCGCAGGGCCGGCGGTTCGACCAGAAGATGGCGGAAGAACTGAGCGGCGAGCGGCATTTGATCTTTGTAAGCGGGCATTACGAAGGGGTGGACGAGCGGGTTCGGGAGGCGTTGGTTACCGACGAGATTTCGATCGGCGACTACATCCTGACGAACGGCGCTCTCCCGGCGGCGGTGGTGATTGATGCCGTCGTCCGGCTGGTGCCGGGCGTTCTGGGGGCCGGCGAAGGGGCGACGGATGACGAGTCCTTCAGCTCCGGGTTGCTGGAGTACCCGCAGTATACGCGGCCGCCGGAGTTCCAGGGAATGAAGGTCCCCGACGTACTGATCTCGGGGAACCACGGGGAGATCGCCAAGTGGAGGCGCGAGCAGTCGCTTCGGCGGACAAAAGAGCGCAGGCCGGATTTGATGTAACCATAGAGCGGGAAAGAGACTGAGGTGCATGATGAATACGAAGATTCTTGAGAAGATTGACCAGGAGCAGAAGCGGAAAGAAGCCCTTCCTGAATTCCGCGTCGGCGATTCCTTGCGCATTCATGTGAAGATCAAGGAAGGCGACAAGGAGCGCGTCCAGCTCTACTCCGGCACGGTCATTGCCCGCGACGGCGAGGGCTCCAACGAGACCTTTACGGTGCGCCGCGTTTCCTATGGCGAGGGTGTCGAACGTATCTTCCCGATCAACGCGCCCAGCATCGTCAAGATCGAGGTCGAGAAGTCCGGCAGGGTTCGCCGGGCCAAGCTTTACTACCTGCGCGATCGCAGCGGCAAGACCAGCCGTATTGCCGAGGAAGAGCGCGAGCAGCCCGTCGCCCCCAAGGCATAAGGAGCCCCGTTGCTCCGCTACGAGCGACAGGCTTGGGCAGCGGGTTTTCGGAACGTCGCCGGGATCGACGAAGCCGGAAGGGGCCCGCTGGCGGGCCCGGTCGTCGCGGGGGCCGTCCTGTTCGATGCCGCATTCCTCCAGGCCGAGCAGAAAGGCCTGCTCGCCGGTTTGACCGATTCCAAGAAGCTTTCCGAGTCCCGCCGCGAGCATTACTTTGCGATCCTGACGGCCCACCCCTCTGTGAAATTCGGCGTGGGGCAGGCGGACGTCGCGGAAATTGACGCCCTGAACATCCTTCACGCCACGCACCTGGCCATGAGCCGCGCGCTGGCCCGGCTTGATTTCATCCCCGACCACACGCTGGTCGACGGCCTGCCCGTGCCGGGCCTGCCCTGTCCTTCCACGGCGATCGTCGGCGGCGACGGCCTCAGTCTTTCCATCGCGGCGGCCAGCGTGATTGCCAAGGTGACGCGGGATCACCTCATGCTGGAACTCGACAGGCAGTACCCCGTGTACGGCTTCGCCCGGCACAAGGGATACGGGACAAAGGAGCACCTGGAGGCGTTGCGGTTGCACGGTCCGGCGTCGTGCCACCGGAAATCCTTTGCGCCGGTGAGGCAGATG
>CALMZY010000051.1 GCA_937870865.1 uncultured Lentisphaerota bacterium
TACCCGAACCGCCGGACGCCGCGCTCAAACTCCGTCTCGGTCGGCCGGACGGCCATCCGGCGGGCAAGGCGACCGAATTCCGTGTCCTTCCCCACCCCCACGATCACCGCAAGGGCTTGCCCGCTCACGACATGCGTTCCAAGAAAGAGGCTATTCGTGCGCCTCTGCAGCGGCATGTCGCCCGGTAAGATCGCTGCCGATTTCTCCACCGGATAGGTCTCTCCGGTCAACGTCGCCTCATCGACAAAGAGATCCCGGGCTTCCAGCAGTCGCGCATCCCCGGGCACGCTCGACCCGGCGGACAATTCCACGACATCGCCCGGCACGACCGTATCCGCCGGAACTTCGATGAGCAGACCGTCCCGCCGGACGCGAGCGGTGACTTGAACAAGAGCCAACAGCCCGGCTACGGCGCGCGCCGCGCTGTATTCCTGCCGGAAACTCAACAGGGCGCCGGCCAGGATAATGCCGAGGATGATGAGCGCATCACTGGGTTCCGCCAGGAACAGCGACACCCCGGAGGCGAACAGGAGAATGGCAATGATCGGACTACGGAACTGCGCCAGCAGCAAGCGGACCGGCTGACTGTCACGGATGGGTTTCAGCCTGGATGGGAGGGCCAGCACCTGTCGGCGTTCCGCCTCGGCGGCAGAAAGCCCCGCCCGCGTGACCGTCAATTCACGCAGCAGCGTCTCTTCGGAAAGGGACCAGAAGGATCGTCCGTTCAGCATGGCACCAGCCCCGTACCGTCACACCCACTCCGGGGCATGCGCTTGTGCACTCTCCCGCTCAGCAAACGTTCGATACAACGCCGGTAACACCAGAAGGGTGAGGGCCGTCGACGTAAACAGGCCCCCGACGACCACCGTGGCCAACGGCCGTTGCACCTCCGCGCCGATTCCCTTCGCCAACACCAGCGGCAGGAGTCCCAGCAACGTCGTCATCATGGTCATCACGACGGGACGAAGCCGCAACACACAGCCGGTCACGATCGCCGCCTCCGTCGGTTGGCCTTCGTTCCGCAGCTGATTGATATACGACACAAGGACGATGCCGTTGCCGACGGCCAGGCCGAACAGTTCGATGAAGCCGATCGATGCGGGAACGCTCAAGTACTGCCCGCTCATCCACAGGGAGACGACGCCTCCGATCAACGCGAACGGCAGGTTGAGAATGATCAAGGCGGCATACCGCAGCGAATGAAAGGCCCAGAACAGCAGAAAAAACACCAATCCGAGCGTGATCGGTACCACCAGCATCAACCGCGCGTTGGCGCGTTCCATATTCTCGAACGCGCCGCCCCAGGTCACCGTGTAGCCCTGCGGCAATCGGATGCCGTCCGCCAGTTTCTTCCGCCCTTCATCGACGACGCTTCCGATGTCTCGCCCCACGACGTTGAACCCGATGTAGATCCGCCGCTTCGCCTGCTCCCGACTGA
>CALMZY010000052.1 GCA_937870865.1 uncultured Lentisphaerota bacterium
ACCTTGCCGCGCAGGGTGATCTCGCCGGTCATCGCGACGTCGCCGGCCACCGGTCGCTGCGTCACGAGCGACATCAGCGCCACCACCATCGCCAGCCCCGCCGAGGGCCCGTCCTTGGGAATCGCGCCGGCGGGAACATGAATATGGAAATCCGTCTGCCGCGCGAAGTTCTTGTCCAGCTTCAGCTTCCGCGAGTTGGCGCGAATGTAGCTCAACGCGGCGTGCGCGGATTCCTTCATCACATCGCCCAGCGAACCCGTGAGGATCAGGGCGCCACGGCCCGTCATCTGCGTGGCCTGGATGAACAGGATGTCGCCGCCGGTTGGCGTCCACGCCAGGCCCGTGGCCACGCCGGGATCGGTCACCCGCTCGGCCACCTCGGACTCGAAAACCTTGTGGCCAAGGAACCCGTGCAGTTTCTGCGGCGTCACGACCACCTTGCCCGCCTTGCCTTCGGCGACGCCGCGCGCGATCTTGCGGCAGATGTTCGCGATCTCGCGGTCGAGGTTCCGGACGCCGGCCTCGCGCGTGTAGTCGGCGACGATGTGCTCGATCGCCTCTCGTTCGAACGCCACCTGGACCCCCTTCATCCCGTGCGCCTCGATTTCCTTCGGCACCAGGTACTTCTCCGCGATGTGGACTTTTTCCGTCAGCGTGTAGCCGGGCAGCTCGAGAATCTCCATCCGGTCGCGCAGGGCGATCGGAATGGTGTCCACCATGTTGCCGGTGGTGATGAACAGCACGCTCGAGAGATCGAACGGTACGTTCAGGTAATGGTCGGTGAACGAGGAATTCTGCTCCGGGTCCAGCACCTCGAGCAAGGCCGCGGCCGGGTCGCCGCGGAAATCCACGCCGAGCTTGTCGATCTCGTCCAGCATGAACACGGGGTTCCTCGTGCCGGCCTTCCGAAGGCCCTGGATGATGCGGCCGGGTAGCGCGCCGATGTATGTCCGGCGATGGCCGCGGATCTCCGCCTCGTCGCGCATGCCGCCGAGGGACATTCGCACGAACTTGCGGCCGAGCGCCCTCGCGATGGACTGACCGAGCGAAGTCTTGCCGACGCCGGGCGGCCCCATGAAGCACAGGATCGGACCCTTCAAATCTTTTTTCAGCTTAAGGACGGAGAGAAATTCCAGGATGCGGTCCTTGATCTTCTTCAGATCGAAGTGGTCGTGGTCGAGAATCTTGCGCGCCTTGCGGATGTCCAGCATGTCCTCGGTAGTCGTGGTCCACGGCAGCTCCGTGAGCCAGTCGAGGTATGTGCGCACCACGGCGTACTCCGGCGAGGCCGTCGGAATCGTCATCAGGCGGTCGCGCTCCTTCTTGGCCGCCTCCTGCGCGTCCGGCGGCATCTTCGCCTTGGCGATTTTCTGGTCGATCTCCTGGACGTCCACGGCCTGCTGGTCCTTCTCCCCGAGCTCCTGCTTGATGGCCTTCATCTGCTCGCGCAGGAAGAATTCGCGCTGCGTCTTCGAGAACGTCTCGCTGACCTTGTGCTGGATTTCCGTTCCGAGGCGGAGCACCTCCAGCTCCCGGTTCAGCAACGTCGCCAGCCGGTTCAGCCTCGACTTGGGACGGTAGTCCTCGAGAAGCGCCTGCCGCTCCTCGAGCGTCATGTTCAGGTGCGATGCGATCAGGTCGGTGAGCTTGCCGGGGTCCTCGATGTTGAACACGGCGATCTTCAGCTCCTCCGGCAGGGCCGGAGACAGCGTGATGATTTCCTGGAACCGCTGGGAGGCGTTGCGCAGCAGCGCGCTGACCTCGACCGAATCCTCGACCTCGTCCGTCAACGAAAGGTAGTGGGCCTCGAGAAAATGCTTGTTGTCTTCCGGGCGCGAAATGTGGCAGCGCGAAATGCCCTGCACGAGAATGCGGACCGTCTCGTCCGGGAACTTCAGCATCTTGATCAGGCGCGCCACGCAGCCGAACTCGTAAAGATCTCCGAGCGAAACCTCGTCGTCCTGCGCCGCGCGATTTCTCTGGAGGACAGTGATCAGGAAGCGGGTTCCGGACACGACGCTGTCGATCAGCCGGATGGATTTCGCCGTCGTGACAACGAGCGGCGCAACCATTGAGGGAAAGAGAACCACATCGCTCAGAGGAAGAACCGGGAGAATCTTCGGGATCACATCCTCCGAGCCCACAGGAGCCGCGGGCGCCGAGGGAGCCCCCTCTTCCACATCCACTTTTTTCTCGATTTCTCCGGCCATAATCAGATTTCCATGGTAATGGTGATTTTCGTCTGCACCGGCGCCTTGGCACGCGGCAGGCGCACCTTCAGAATCCCGTTGCTGATCTGCGCCCGGGCCTGCTCCCCGCTGACAGCAAAAGGAACGGGCACCACGCGCTGGAACGGACCGTATTCAATCTCCATCTGCCGGAAGCGGTAGCCGGCCGTGCTCTCTCCCCCGTACGGATCGCGCCGAACGCCCTCGACGATTACCGCCTGCCCCTCGAGATGGACGCGGATGCTCTCCTTGTCCACCCCCGCCAGCTCCACCTTCACGATCACGTCGTCCGCGCTTTCGTAGATGTCCGTGTTCGGCGACCACGCGCCGGACCCGTGACTGCCGAGGAGGTGTTCGGGCGCGCCCGTGATTTTCCGCTGGAGGTGCGCCCATTGCGTCAGAATGTTCTTGGTCATGGATTACGGCTCCCGTTTAGGCCCGACATCACGACTCGAACTGTACTCCTACTCCTCCTCCACGATCCGCTCAAGCATGGACTGACGGAAACACGTCGCGAGGGTTCATCCCGGGGGATGGTTCGCTCTACCCAGACACGGCGCGATGTGCTATGAGTTGCGCGACGATCAGGAGGCAACACCATGCGCCGCACAAAAATTGTCTGCACCATCGGCCCTGTGTCCCGCAGCGTGGAAATCCTTGAGCGGCTCATGCGCGCCGGCATGGACGTGGCCCGGCTCAATTTCTCCCACGGCACGCAGGCGGAACATGCGGAGGTCATCCAGCGCATCCGGGCGGTGGCGCAGAAGCTCGCCCGCCCCGTGGCGATCCTGCAGGACCTCGCCGGACCCAAGGTGCGGGTCGGCGAGATCCCCCGCGGACCCGTCCTCCTGAAATCCGGCGACGCGTACACGCTGACCGCGCGCGACGTGCCCGGCACGGACAAGGAAGTCTCGCTCGTCTACAAGAACCTGCCGAACGACGTCCGGGCCGGCGACGTCCTGCTCCTCGCCGACGGCGCGCTCGAAATGACGGTCGAATCCGTCAAGGGACCGGATATTTTCTGCCGCGTCGTGGTCGGCGGTCCGTTGAGTTCGCACAAGGGAATCAACCTGCCGACGAACACCATCAGCGCGCCGATCCTGAGCGACAAGGATCAGTCCGACCTCGCCTTCGGCCTCAAACAGGGC
>CALMZY010000053.1 GCA_937870865.1 uncultured Lentisphaerota bacterium
CGGTTTCCTGAACCGCGAGGCGGGGTTCCTTATGACCAACGCCGGGATGCGAATCGACGTCTACGACTGGACGATGACGAATCTCCTGCAAAGCGCCGTCACCAACCTGGACGTGCCGGGGACGACGAACTTCATCGAGTATTACGTCACGCTGGATATTACGAATGAGGCGGTCTGGGAAGTGAGGCCGGCTTTCTTCACGGAGTGGGCGGCCAACACCGCGGTGGTGAACCGGGCCCTTCGATTGGACGACTTCAGGTTCTTCCCGGGCGACTACACGCCGTGGGCGCCTTCGGGGCTTGATTACATCTACTTCAGCTTCACGAACCAGGGCCTCGCCCAGAACGAGGAGGTTCCCGGGCTTGGCGGCATCAAGTTTCTCGATTACCGCTACTCGACCAATGAGCCGAGCTACGTCCACACGCTTAGCCCGATCGGGGCGCTTGCCGGCATGCGCACGCGCTTTTACTTTGCGGGCGTAGGGGGGTAGCTCTGGTCAACGGATCGTACTACACCAGCGTGGTGATCGATTCGTCCGCCCCGTTCCACGGGTATCCGCCTTCGGGCGCGGCGACCATGGAGGTCTGGCGGGCGCGTTTCTGGCCGACCCCGAACTGGCAGGGCAACCTGTGGTACGCTCCGATTGTGAAACTGGCGGCGGACGGCGTGGATTGGTGGCTGGCGGAGGAACTCTCCGACGCCGGCCATCCGATCAGCACCGGCCTGACGTTCACGAACAACTGGCCGATGAACGCCCAGCGGTTCTGGAGCCAGATTCCCTACGATCATGACTCCTACTACTATCCGACGGGAATGATTGACCGCTGGGATCTCAACCTGGACTGGGCCTATCACCGTGCCGCGAGCGGCTACGACGCCCGGACCGAGGCCGTGCCGGGCATGACCAATGTCACGTTCGTCCAGCCGGACTACGCAAACACCCAGACGATCTTCTGGGTGGTCACGGAAAGGCCCGCCAACGTGGTTGACTACCAGGCGCTGGTCGTGCAGATGCGGGTGTCCTATCCGACGACTCCGCCGGATGGGGACTACGTTGAAAACTGGCTGAACATGACCTGGTACTCGAACGTGGTGCTCGACGCCGCGCTCAACCCGTTCCATGGCCTTCCCGCCGCGGGGATGCACACCGTGGACCTCTGGCGCGTGGTGTGGCCGAACCCTCTGTCGAACGGAGTACCCGACTCCCGGCTCATGAATGTGTGGTACGTGCCGCTTCTGAAAACGCAGGTGGGCTTCGGCGGCGACATGGTCGAGACCGATTATCGGTACCTGGTTTCCGCGATCGAGGCCGCCACGAACCGGTGGGGTTTCAATAACTACCCGGTGGGGCCGCAGTACTACGGCCGCGAAGGCTATAATCACGACTACCTCTATGTCCACCAGTGGTCGGTCGAGGAATACACCGACGGGATTCCGAACTCGTGGTGGTCGCTGTACGGGGATATTCCGGTGGATCAATGGATCGCGACAAACGATTTCGACGGGGATGGCTACCTGAACATCGAGGAATACGCGGGGCAGACGGATCCGCAGGACAGCTACTCGTTCTTCCCGGAGGCGGGGGTTGTCGAGGATGGCGTACGCGCGATCCTTCAGATGGTGGTCAATCCGTCATCGACCCAGCGCGTCTACGACGCGTACTGGAAGACGAACCTGATGGATTACACCGCGCCGTGGCAAAGCTACGGGCTACGCATCATGGGGCAGGGCGGACCGATCACCCTGACGGTGACAAACAACGATGCCGGCGGAAGAAGGTTCTATCGCACCGGCGCGAGACTGCCGTAGAGATGGATAGTCCAAAGTCTGAGGTCCAAAGTCCAAGGTCGAATACAATGACTTTAGACTTTGGACTTTGGACTACTCCTTCGCCCACTCCGCGATCACTTCCTTGGCCATGGCCGGAAGGCGGCATGCCTTGTCGTCAAAATCGGTCCACTTGTAACCGTCCACGGAGACGCGGCCGGGGGCGCCGGGGATGGGCCAGCGGATTTCAAAGCCTTGGGGCGGTTTCGCGTTTCCCCCCAGATTGACGGTCAGCTTGTGGCCGGTCGCGCGCGCCTTCATGTCCACCAGCCCGAAATAGGTGGGCAGGCTCTCGATCCGGATCCCGTTGCCGTCGCGCACCCAGAACTCGGGAGCGCCGCGCAGAAGCACCAACTTGCCGTCGGCTTCGCGAGCGAGCATTCCGCGGATGGCATTGACGTACCCGGAGCCGACCCATGTGTGCGGCATGTCGCCGATGTAGCTGCCCATGCGCACGTCGCTGAGGACGACCTCGCCCCAGTGGTTCCACGCCGCCGGCCGCCGGCAGCCCAGCAGGAAATTCAGCAGAACCTCCGCCCGGTCCTTCTGCCCCAGGGCGACGAACGCGGAGAGATTGCGGATCTCGTAGGGCGTGAACCGGTCGTTCCAGTTTGGCCGGGTCCGTTTCAACACCACGTTGTAGTACTGGTCATAGGTATTCTTCAGTTCCTTGGCGGGCAGGATGTCCTGCTCTTCGCACGGAAAGAAAGCGATGGTCGTGGATGTCGCGTCGGGGTCGCCCTTCTCGGCGCAGCCCGGGATGTAATTGATGCGCTTGAACGCGATCGTTTTTTCGATGGACGATTTCACCGATTGGCGGAGCGCCTTGTACTGTTCATCCGCCCAGGCCGCCACATCGTTCCTGCCGAGTATTTCCGCGGCCTCCTTGCCGTCCTTCCATCCTTTGAGCGCAAAGAAGTCGTCCCAGTAGCTGTGCATCGGCGGCGAGTACCCCTCGTGGCTGAACGACGGCGGCAGGATGCCCGTGTAACGCTCGGGGCACGGATCGTCCTTCATGTAATCCGGCGCCAGGGTCTGCTCGCGGATCTTCACGAGGTACTGAAGCGCCAGGTGAATTTTGTCGAAGTGCTTTTGAAGAAACTCCTTGTCGCCCGTGAATCGGTAAAACTCCATGATGGCGTACACGAATTCCCCCTGGCTGTCGTATTCCAGGTTGGAGCCGAAGCCGCCGTTGATGGTGCCGTCGTTGTTCAGGATGGGCGGGACGAGGCCGTCCGGCAGCACGCGTTCGGCGTACCAGTCCAGGTAATTGCGGACAGGCTCGACGATGCCCATCCGGAGCATGGCCGCCGAAGTCAGGCACCCGTCTCGCATCCACGCGCGGTCGTAATTCCGGGAGCCGGGCTGGATGGCCAGCCCGTCCTGGTTGATCAGGATATACGCAAGCTGGGATTTCATGGTGTTGGCGACAGCCGGGTCGGGGAGGTCGATCTGAACCTTGTTGATTCTCTCAAGCCATCCGTTCCGCAGATCGTTCCGCTTCGAGGTGAAGGCGTCGTCGGGGTCGGTCGTGTTGCCGAAGCCCTTCTTGATGAAGTTGGAAATGCCTTCCTTTTTCCCGTGAAGCGGCGCGGCAATCACCACACTCTTGCTCTCCCCGGGCTTCAGGTTGAACTTGTAGGCCAGCGCGCCCGAGAGGAGATCGCCCGCGTTGTCCAGCTTCCGGGCGGGCGGCAGGCGGTCCTTGAGTAAATCGCGCACGATATCGCCGGAGTCGAACGCCCGCGCGCCGAATCCGTCCGGAGGCATCAGGGAAAGAAACTGTTCGTAGCCGTTCACTTTGACCGTTGCGGGCCAATCGCCGCCGGGCACGAACTCCAGGGACTGGATGTTCGAAAGGCCGCCGTACTGCCAGGGCGGGTTGATCTGGACCGGCCGGATCGCGAGGTACAGCCGGCCTTTCTGCGCGGTCTGGGTCTTGTTGGACAGCCGGTAGCGAACGTAGGTGATGGAGTCCTCTGTGTTCCCGCTCGTCTGCGCCTCCACCTCCAGTTGAAGAGCGCCCAGATCCCAGGTCACGGCCGGGAGCGGCAGGTATCCGTTGACCATTGATTGGGTCAGCTTGCCGGCATCGAGCGCCGAAAGCAGTTTCCCGTCGGAAAACACGTACGGCATGAGCGAGCAGCTGCCGATCAGCGGTTCGAGGTTCCCGTATTCGTCAAGCAGGCTCTCCATGTCGGTTGCCGGCCGATTGTCGACCCTGG
>CALMZY010000054.1 GCA_937870865.1 uncultured Lentisphaerota bacterium
ATGCTTCCGGCCTTTGCCTCCTGGCTGCCGACCCAGCCCTACGACTGCATGCCCATGTTCAATCCCGGCCAGCGCGTGTTGATGCGCGTCATCGGTGGCGGCCGCGATCCGCACCCGCTGCACCATCACGGCAACAACAGCTCCATCATCGCGCGCGACGGCCGCCTGCTGGAAAGCGCCCCGGGCGCCGGCCCGGACCTGGCGCAGTCGGTGTTCACGATTCCCGCCACGCCGGGCGAGACGTATGACGCGATCTTCACCTGGACCGGCGAGAAGCTCGGCTGGGACATCTACGGGCACATGTCAACCAACGACGCGCTGGAGCCCTTCGAGTATGAACCCGACCACGGCAAGCCGTTCCCGGTCAGCCTGCCCAACGACCAGCAACTGACGTTCGGCCAGCACTACGGCGGCTCTCCGTTCCTCGGCGCGCCGGGGAACCTGCCGCCCGGCGACGGCGGATTCAATCCGAACAACGGATTCATGTACATGTGGCATTCGCACAACGAAAAAGAGATCTGCAACAACAACATATTCCCAGGCGGAATGCTGACGATGGCCATGATCGAATCTTACTCAACCAATCACATGTCCGGACCTTGACCCCTTCGATGAAGAACAGGAGACAACCATGAACACTCCAAGCGCGAAAACGAGAATGTGGTGGCTCGGACTGGCCGTATTCCTGCTGATGGCCGGCGCAAGCCGGGGAGTCCTGACGGAGGTATATCTTCGTGCAGGGCTGACCACCAACACGATGCCGGACGGACGGTCCGTTGTCATGTGGGGATTCGCGCGGGATTCCAGCGCGACCAATCAGGATGGTGTCATCACGGTTCCCGGTCCGGCCATTGTCCTGGGGCCGGGCAGCCAGGATCTGCTGATTCATCTGACGAACGATCTTCCGGAACCCGTGTCCATCGTGATCCCGGGCCAGCCGGCCGCCCTCGGCGATCCGCAGAGAAATCCTGACGGCCGCGCGCGGGCCTTCACCCACGAAGCAGCCCCCGGCGGGGCGGCGGACTACGCCTGGTCGAACCTCCGCCCTGGCTCGTTTCTTTACCACAGCGGTTCGCATCCCGCTGTCCAGGTTCAGATGGGCCTCTACGGCGTACTGACAAAGCTCTCCGGCTACGGACAAGCCTATCCCGGCGTGTCGTTCAACTCCGAGGCGACGCTCCTGTTCAGCGAGATCGATCCGGCCCTGCACGATGCCGTGGCCGCCGATGACTACGGGCCGGGAAAGACCGTCACGAGCACGCTTCGTTACAGCCCGCAGTACTTCTTCATCAGCGGCGCCTCCTACACCAACGGGCTTTCGTCCGTGCGAGTGGGGAAGCCCGGCGATCGCGTTCTCCTGCGCCTGCTCAACGTCGGCCTCGACTACCGCGTGCCGACCATCAACAACTCGTATGTTCAGCTGGTCGCGGAGGACGGGTATCCAATGCCTTACCCCCGGGAGGCCTACGCGGCAACGCTGGCGCCGTTGAAAACGATGGATGCCGTGCTGACTGCCACGGCCAGCAATATCTTCGCCATCTACGACCGCAGGCTCTCGCTGGTCAATTCGACCAATGGGCCGGGCGGCATGCTCGCGCACCTGGAAGTCGCCCTGCCGCAGCCCTTGGTGGACACAGACGGCGACGGCATTCCGGATGTGTGGGAACAAGCCCATTTCGACGGGATCACGAATGCCAACCCCGGCGTTGATACGGATGGGGACGGGTTCAACGACGGCGAGGAATACGTGGCTGACACCGACCCGAGAAACGAATTCTCGTATCTCGCGGTCACCGATATCACCCCGCTCGAGAATGGTCCGGGGAAACAGGTAACTTTCGGATTCAGCGCCACGAATCGCGTCTACAACTTGTACTATCAGACGAACATACAGGAGAACGCGTGGTCGATCCTCTATGCCAACGTGCCGGGCTTTACGGGGTCCATGTTCCTGGATGATCTGTGGACGGTTGGCACAACCGCATTCTATCGCGTGTCGGCCCAACTGCCTTGAGCGATGAAAAATGAAGCGCACAGGATGAATGCACAGCCGGGTCGAGCGCGGGCGGTTCTCGTCGGCCTGGCCTTGGCTCTCACCGTGTTCCAAACCGGCTGTGCGACCCTGCGTCCGGCGCCCACCAGGGAAACGCTGACGCAGAAGCAGTGGGGGATCGAGGTGACCAGCCTGCGGCTGTCGGCGAACGGACACATGCTCGACTTCCGGTACCGGGTACTCGATCCGGCCAAGGCCGCCGCGCTGGGCGATCGCCGGAACAAGGCCTGCCTGATCGACCAGGCCACGGGAATCATGATGAACGTGCCCAACACGCCGAAGATCGGGCCACTGCGCCAGACCGCCACGCAGATGGAAGCCGGGAAAGTCTACTTCATGCTGTTCGCCAACTCCGGGCGTCTCGTCAAGGCGGGCAGCCGGGTGACAGTGGCCATCGGCGATTTTCGAGCCGAGAACCTGACGGTGGAGTGAGCGTATGGAGACCATGACGAGTGGATATGAATGATGAGGCGGCACATGCATCGCGAGTCCATGGCCTTGATGCTGGCTTGGAGCCTCCTCCACATCCTTCCGCAGAGCGCCCTCGCGGCGGTGGGGGTGACCGTCATGGCCCCGCACAACTTCGCTGCGCCCACGGTTGAGTCCCGTGGCGCGTACTTGAAGGTGTCGGTCGCAGGATGCTCTGTCTCAAGTGCAACCGGAGCGCCGATGCTTCCGTTCCGGACCGTGCGAATCCCTCTTCCCCCGGACAGCCGGCTGAGCACCGTGAGCGCTCAAGCCGGGCTCGGCGAAACTCCGCTTTCCGTTACCGGGATGGTCAACTACGGCCGGACGCCGGTGCATACGCCGCGACGTGGCGAGAAGGTTACATCCCGGCAGGCCTCTGACCGGCCCACCCCCGCAATCTACCAGTCAAACGTGATCTACCCGCCTGAGCGCGCTCAGCTTGTCTCCGTCCAGCGCTCAAACGGACGCGACATCGCGCTGGTGCGGGTCTTTCCGGTCCAGTATGAGCCCGTCAGCGGCCGGCTCCTCTTTGCGCCGCAGGTCATCGTTACGCTGGATGTCACGTCCGACGCGTCTCGGGCGCGGGCCCTGTCTCGTGTCGCGAGCGCGGCGCCAACGGCGGTCTACGATTACCTGCTGATCACGCGCACGAACCTGCTCGCCGCTTTTCAGCCGCTCGTGGACCGCCGAACGCAGGACGGGCTGTCCGTCAGGACGGAGACCGTGGAGTCCATCACCAACAGCTATGCGGGCCGCGACGCGCCCGAGAAAATCCGAACGTTCATCCGCTACGCCCACACCAACTGGGGCGTCAGTCATGTCCTGCTGGGCGGAGACGCTCCGTTCACAGTGCCTTGTCGTTTTGCGCGCGTCGTATGCGCCGGAGAAATCGACAACGTGCCATCCGACCTGTACTACGCTTGCCTCGACGGCTCGTGGAACAGCGACAACGACGGTTTGTGGGGCGAACCAACCGATGGCGAGGGAGGCACGGATGTGGACCTTTTCGCCGAGGTCTATGTTGGCCGCGCGCCCGTGGACACGCCCGCCGAAGCGGCCGCATTCGTGGACAAGGTTCTGCGCTACGAGCAGATTGGCGCGCGCCATCCGGTCAGCGCACGATTCATGGGCGGATATCTAGGCCTTTATCCTCCCGACATCCATGCCCAAGGCGGAGACGGGCTCGACCCTCTGGCGCCGGTTTTCAGCAGCGCTTTCTTCGGGACCGAGTGGCTCGACGACCGCCCACATCCGTCGAACACATGGTTCAAGGCCGAATCGCTCGCGGTCCTGAACGACTCGCCTCACCTGGTGGTTCACTACGGCCACGCGGATGATGTGATGCTCATGGAACTGGATGAAGACGATCTCGCGGAACTGACGAATCAGACCGCGTTCCTGCTGAACAGCGCGGGCTGCGACGCGGGGGCGTTCGACTGGGTGCCGGATGCCATCGGCGACGAATTCGTCAAGAAAAGCGGCAGTGGCGCGTTTGCGGCTGTGCTGAATTCCCGTCTCGGATGGTTCGATGCCTCCAACGAATGGATGTACAGCGGCGAGTTTCAACTCGCGTTCTTCAGTAACCTGATTGACCGCGGCGTCGGGCGTCTTGGTGTGGCGCAACAGCTCGCGAAGCAGGATATGGCGGGATTCGTGGAATCGTCCGGCGACATGCCGTACCGGTGGTGTTACTACACTTTGAACCTGCTCGGCGATCCGTGGACGCCGGTCAAGTGGGACGTGCCCGACCTGGAACTGATTCAGACCGTGAACGACGGCGACGGCCTGCGCGTGGTGCTCCAGTGGCGGAGCGTCACGAACCGGCAATACTCGATCAGCCGGCGGGACAACCTGTCCGGCGCACCCGTCCTGCTGACCAACCACGTTGCGGCAACTCCTCCGTTCAATACGTATACCGCCGCTGCGCCCGCCGCTGCATGCGCATTCTACTCCGTTGCCGGCGAGTAACTTGAATACTCGGCGCAGATAAGTGTTGGCCAAGCGGTCCCTCTTGCGCCAAAATTCAATCAACCGGCAACTCGCCGGTCGTCGAGGATGAAACGCAAACGAGGGTCGCGTGAATCTCACAAATATCGCGCGTTCTGATGTGTGGCGGTGGGCCCTGTGTTACGGCGCAGCGGTCGTCGCCGTCTTTGTGGGATTCGGAGTGCGGCTGGCACTGGAAGAGGCGGCGGGCGGTTCGCTGCCGACGTACATCACATTCTACCCGGTCGTGATGCTTGTGGCGCTGCTGGCGGGCTTCGGACCGGGCATGGTGGCGACCGGGGTTACCGTGCTGGTGGTGGACCGCTGGATACTGGCTCCTCATGGGCTGTTCCATTTCCACGCGCATCTCGTGGATAGCATCGGGCAACTCCTCTTCGCCGGAATGGGCGCGCTGATGAGCATGGCGGCCGAGCTCTATCGCCGCTCACGCCGCCGCGCGGCGGACTTCGAACAGGAACTGCTGCTGCGCGAAAGTCAGGAGAAGTACCGTCTGCTGTTCCAAAACATGGCGGACGGCTTCGCTCTCTACGAGTTGATCGATGATGAGCAGGGGCGGCCCGTCGACTGGCGCATCCTGGAGGTGAACGACGCGTACACCCGCCATACGGGTATTCCTGCGGAGAAGATCGTTGGACGATGTGTTGGTGAGATGTTCCCGGGCGTGCTGGATGAGTATCTCCCGCGCTTCGCCAACGTGGTGGCCACCCAGACACCCGCGGATTTCGAGACGTTCTCGAAGCCTGCGGGACGCCATATGCACGTCGTCGCTTTCCCCGCGGGAGGTCGCCGGTTCGCCAGTATTATCGAGGATATCACGGGGCGCAAACGCGCGGAGGATGCCCTGCGCGAGAGCCGCGAGGATCTGAACCGCGCCCAGGCCGTGGCCCACACGGGCAGTTGGCGGCTGAACGTTCAGCGCAACGAATTAGTCTGGTCCGACGAGAGCTGGAGGATTTTCGGCGTGCTCCGGGGCACGCCGCTGACCTATGAGACCTTCCTCCACACCGTTCATCCGGACGACCGAACCGCCGTGCACGAGAAATGGTTGGCGGGCCTGCGCGGTGAACCGTACGACATCGAACACCGCATCGTCGTCGACGGAAGAATCAAGTGGGTGCGCGAGCGCGCCTGCCTGGAGTTTGATGGCAAGGGCCAGGTGATAGGCGGTTTTGGAACCACGCAGGACATCACCGAGAAGAAACAGTCCGAGGACGCGCTGCGAGCGAGCGAAGAGCGGTATCGTTCGTATCTCGAGGTGACGGACCAGGTGGGCTGGACCACCGACGCGGGCGGGTTGGTCGTGGAAGACATGCCCGCGTGGAGACGATTCACGGGCCAGAGCCGTGAGGACATTCAAGGATGGGGCTGGTCGAAAGCTCTTCATCCTGACGACCTGGAGAAGACTTCTGAGGTTTGGCAAAAGGCCGTCCGGGAAAAGCGGAACTACGAAACCGAGTATCGGATGCGCCGTCATGACGGGGTCTACCGGCATTTACTGGCCCGCGGCGTGCCGACGCTCAACGAGGACGGCAGTATCCGGGAGTGGGTGGGCACGTGCATCGACATCACCGATCGCAAGCGCGCGGAGGAGGCGTTGCTCGATGCGGCCGTGCAGAAGCAGTCCGCCCAGTACGCTCGTACTCTCATCGAAGTCTCCATTGATCCCCTGGTCACGATCTCTCCGGACGGCAAGATCACCGACGTCAACGAGGCCACGATCAAAGCCACCGGCGTGTCCCGGGACCAACTGATCGGCACGGACTTCTCCGGCTACTTCACGGAGCCGGAGAAGGCGCGGGACGGGTACCGGCATGTCCTCGCCGACGGGTCGGTAACGGATTATCCTCTGACGATCCGGCATCGGGACGGCGGGCTGATGGACGTTCTCTACAACGCCAGCGTGTACAAGGATGCGCGCGGCCAGGTTCTTGGCGTATTTGCCGCGGCACGCGACATCACGCAGCAAAAACGCGCCCTGGCGGAGCGTGAAAGATACCAGAATCGTCTTCGGGCGCTCGCGGAGCGTCTGGCGTCAACCGAGGAACGCGAAAGGCGCCGCATTTCCACGCAGATTCACGACACGGTCATCCAGACGCTGTCGCTGTCAAACATCAAGCTCGGTTCTGTGCGCAAACAACTGGCCGACGCCCGTTTGGCTGACCGGGCCGACGAGGTGAACAACGCGCGCGCGCTGATCGAAGAAGCCATCAAGGAGTCGCGATCGCTGATGGCGGAATTGAGCCCGCCGTTGCTGTACGAACTCGGACTGGTTCCCGCTCTGCAGGACCTGACGCAGAGGCTTGAGAAACAGCATCAAACGCCCATCCATGTGCATGACGACGGACTCGTCAAATCCGTCGACAAGCTGATTTACGGCTCGCTGTTTGAAGCCACCCGGGAGCTGATCCTGAACGCCCTGAAGCACGCAGGCCCGTGTGCCATCACGGTAAGCGTGTCTCGCGACAATGAACGCCTGCGTATCTGCGTGCAAGACAGCGGCGTCGGATTTACCGCGCCGGAAAGCGGCCTCTTTGTTCTGCATAAAGCCGGCGGGTTCGGGCTTTTTTCCATTCGCGAACGCCTCGACCGAATCGGCGGTACCCTCGATATCAAGTCACAGCCCGGACAAGGGACAACCGCCACGATCCTTGTGCCGCTGAATGGGAAGGCGTGAAGAGGCGCGCGCGTGTCGTTTTCAACCCGGCGCGCCAGAGCGCCGTTTCCTGATTCGCGTCAGAAGAACGTGCCCAGGGAGAAGTAAAAACGGCTGGCGCCGCGATCGGCCATGCCGCAGCCGAGGTAGATCGGCCGACTTCCAGAACTATAGACTTCGCGTGAAGGTTTTATGTGCCTGACGAGAAGCGTGCTACCTTTTTGGTGTTGAGCCGAGCCGCCGACTGCATCGGCAACCCCGGGCTCATGGCACCCCCAACCGGATTCGAACCGGTGTTACCAGGATGAGAACCTGGCGTCCTAGGCCTCTAGACGATGGGGGCGTCTTGGAAGGCTGAAGGATGAAACCTGAAACC
>CALMZY010000055.1 GCA_937870865.1 uncultured Lentisphaerota bacterium
CAACCAACTTTTTCGCGTGCGCACGCCCTTTCCTCCTAAACTTTTTCAGCCGTTCGGCGTTTATTGTAGATGTAATGATCAACCCGGTTCACAGCCACAAAACAACTTCAGCCGCGAGCCCGTGGGCACGAATCACGGCGTGGCAGATCGCCTGTTTCTTCGGGGTGGTCGCTCTGATCTGGCTCAACGAGGTGTTCGATTTTCAGGCCAGCTTGTTCGGCGCCGCCCCGTCGCCGGGCGAGTGGAGTTGCGCGGGTTTCCTGACGATGGGCGTGACTCTTCTCGGCGCCTGCGCGGTGTTCCCCGCCTATCGTCATCAGAACAACGCCCGCCGGAAGGCGGTGACCGTGTGCTCTTACTGCCGCAAAGTGCAGGATCACGAGCTGGGTTGGGAGCGGATGGAAACCTTTTTCGCCACGCGCCTGCACGCCACGCTTTCCCACGGCGTCTGCCCCGACTGCGGCGAACGCGTGATGCGCGACTACCGCTGCGGCAAGAAGAACGCCGGCGCGCGGGAGACCATCGAGAGCGAGATCTTCGTCTGACCCCGTGCCGGACATGCGCCAAACTTCCTGTTGTCACCCCCGCCTTTTTTCCCTAGATTCTGCGCCGACGGGAAGCAACTCATGAGCGATCATTCGTTTGGAAAAATACTGGTGGGCGATGTCGACACGCTGCGGCACGCGATGGAGCGATGGTCGAGCCAGCCCATGGACTGGGACCTGGCGGACGGCGTTTTCCAGGACGTGGGCCGGAACCAGAGGACCATTGCGCGGCCGGTGACGGTCCAGGGACCCGGCACGTTTTTCCGCAAGACGACCTGCACAGTGACGTTCGAGCCGACGGACATGGAGGGTTGGTGGTTCGAGCGTTCGGACCAGCGCGACGTGCTCCCGTTTGCCGTTTCCGCCCGCAACGTCTGGACGACGGGCGACGTGGTCAGCAACATCGTGCTTCGCGCCGGCCCGCCGCATAACTACGTCCGCATGGTCGAGCACATGGTCGCGCTGAAGGTGGGCATGGGGATCGACAACCTGCTGATCCGCATCGGGTCCGGCGATCCGCCGTTGTTCAACCGGGGCAGCCTGGACCTGGTCGAAACGCTCGAGTCCGCCGGCGTTCAGGAGGTCCAGAGACGCGCGAAGTTCTTCACGGTGAAGGAGAAGGTGACGGTGTGCAGTCCGGCCGGGGCGTTTCTGACGCTCGCGCCGTGCGAGCCCGGCAAGCCGGTGCTTCACATTGACGCCGCGGTGGATTTCAAAACCGCGATCGGGCACCAGCGCATTCGTTTTCCGGTCAATCTCAAGAACTTCAAGCTCGGCGCGGAAGCGCGCACGAACACGACCGGCGTGAAGATGCTGTACTGCAGAACCATCGGCAAGCTGTTCGCCGACATCCGCAACCTCGGTTACACGATGGACAACATCGTGGTCGCCGGCCGCCGCGGCTACTACAACGAGCCCCGGCTGGTGCACGACGGCAAGTCGCTCGAGGCGGCGTGGCATCGCGCGGCGCTCGACCTGCTGGCGGCCATCGCGCTCATCGAGGAAGGTCAGTTTGTCGGCGAGGTCACCTCCTACAAGGCCGGCCACGGCCTCGACGTGGAGATGATCCGCCAGTTGTACAAGCACAAGCTGCTGAAGCCCGTTTCCTGATCTCTTTCAAGCCTTCCTTCCAACGCTCAACTCCATGGGGAGCAGGGTTCCCAGTGAGGTGGAGAGGGATTCCGCGCGCTCAGCCAATCTGTCGGGGCGGCCCTTTCCCGCGAGGGCGGCTGAGGGTACGGTAGTAATGGATGTATGAACGCTCCGGGCATCCATGGATCGAAGGCGTCTGACGGCACGGCCGCCAGGGCGGTGCTGCGCCTGCTTGTTCTCGTCCTCCTCGCGTTCACCGGCTGCGCCACTCCGCCCGGCGAGTACCCGATGGCGGATGATCCGGTCGGCGCGCGGCGGATCGTGTGGGAGCGAATGGTCTGGCCGGTGCGTTTGGAGGACGGCCGGCTGGATATTCGCGGCCCCGGCAAGCGCGGGACCTGCGACTACAAATGGGAGAGTGAATGGATCACCGTGGCCGAGGGCGTGCGGGAATACGCGGGGGTGGGGGCCGGTCAGGGCCCTGTGCTCGCCTACAGGGCGGGTGGGCGCGAGTGGAGGCTCCTGATGCTCTATTTCGCGGACGGAAGCCGCCAGAACGAACTCACGTTCGACGAACCGGTCACCCTCGTGAGGGGCGGGGATTTCGGGGCCGTCGTCAAAATTGGAAATCGTTTCTACGACTACAGCTGGAAGCGGCTCCAGGAAGTCCGCGGCGTGTCGGATAAGCCTGAAACGCGGAAGAAGTAGTTCTTTCTCTCCCCGCGTTCTACGGCGTGGCGTTCGAAACGAAAATGGCGATCACGGCAGGAACTTCGCCTTCTTCAGTTTCTCCGGCAAGTACTTCTCGAGGACGAAGTTCAAGCCGTGCTTGGCGAACGCCTGCTGTTCCACGCGGACCCCGAGCTGGAGCATCAGCTCGAGCGCGGCCTGCCATTCCTTGTGGTGCCGGATGAACGGGTCGTTCTTCAGCGCGTCCTTCGCGCGCTTGATGTCCTGCTCCTCGAGCGGATGCGTGGCGTCTTCCAGCTTGTAGTCCTTGATGTCCCACGGCGTCACGCCGAGGTAGTGCGCCTGCGGCACGCAGAAGTAGCGGTTGATGTGCGCCGCCTGGCCGGAGCCGACCTTCAGCGTGCGGTAGATGTTGCAGTAGCCGTACGGATCGCCGTCGGTGAAGGCCAGAACCGGGATGCGCTGGTCGTCCGCGAGCCGCCGGATGAACCGCCGGCATGCGCGCGTAGGCACGCCGCTCATGGAAATCAGGATGCAGTTCGCGGTTTCGTAGTAGCGGTGATGCACAAGACGCTGGAAGAGCGAGGCGGTCTCGACCACGAGGATCAGCCTGGCCTTCGACTGGAACCGCAGGTGCTCGACGCGCGAGGGGATGCTCCACGCGCCGGTGCCGAGCTTCGTGCAGTCGATCTTGATGTCCTTGCCGCTCGCGGGGTCCTTGTCGATGACGACCAGCGGTCCGCAGACGTCGCCGCCGCGCTCCTCGGGGATGTAGCCAAGCTGTTCGCGGTTGATCGCGAGCATGGCCTCCATGTCGTCGAGCAGGGTGTCGCTCTCGGGCTGCTCGTCGAACCGGCATTCGCCCCAGCTCTTGCTGTTGTAATAGACTTCACGCTTGCCCGCGATGTCGTCCTTGTCGAGCAGGTCGTTCTTGGTCGTTGCCAGCAGGCGCATCGACTGCGCGAAGGTCTTGACTGTGTTGTACGACAGCGTCCGCGTCGCCTGCTTGCCCAGAATCTCAAAATGCCCGCGCTTCACGTCGTACTTCACGTTCGCCAGCGACCGGATCGGGAACTGCATCGACGGCTTCTTGTTCTTCTTGATGATGTCCACGTGGATCTCGCCGGCCACGCCGACGATTTTGTCGGATGCGGATTTCTTGGAAACGACTTGCGGCGCTGATTCATTCTTCTTTGTCATGTTCAACTCCTGCTCGATCGAACCACGAATTCACACGAATGAACACGAACGGGAACCGTCGCGTGGGTGTCCATTCGTGTTGATTCGTGGTTAAAGATCCAAATGCGTCTTTTCCAGCATCTTGCTGAGCTTGTTGATGATTGATTTTTCCTGCCGGTCGTCGAGGT
>CALMZY010000056.1 GCA_937870865.1 uncultured Lentisphaerota bacterium
AGGACTTCGTGGCGGCGTGGACCAAGGTGATGAACCTGGACCGCTTCGACCTCGCCTGATCGTCCTGGCGGTATCCCTTTGGTGGCCGTTCGCCGGAACGCGATTCCGGCGAACGGCTGACGTTTTCGAAGCCATGCACGATGACGGGCAATGGCTTGACCGCGCGAACTTCTCTCCTGTCGCGCGGCAGAAATAAATCTTGTTTCTGCTCCCGCATTTCCTAACTTCTCCTTCTATCCGGAAAACAGGAGGCCCCATGAAGATCAAGTCAGCGTACGTTCTGCTCGCGCTTTGCGTTCTCGTCCTGAGCGGTTGTTCCAAGCCCCAGCCGGTTCTGCACCTCTATAACTGGGTCGATTACGTGAAGCCCGAGCTGATGACCCAGTTCGAGAAGGAGAACAACTGCAAGGTCGTCCTCGATACCTACGACTCCAACGAGGCCTTGTATGCCAAGCTGAAGATGGGCGCGAGCGGCTATGACGTGGCCTATCCCAGCAGCTACATGGTCCAGGTCATGAACCAGCAGGGCATGCTGCAGAAGCTGGACAGGAATCTTCTGCCCAACGCCGTCCACATCGACCCGTCCGCCCTCAGCGTCTCGCTGGACCCGGAGATGGACCACTGCATCCCGTACACCGTTTCCTACACGGGCGTCGGGTACCTCAAGAGCAAGGTGACCGACGTGGTCGAGTCGTGGGCCATGTTCGATCGCGCGGACCTGGCGGGCCGGATGACGATGCTCGACGACATGCGCGAGACGATCTCCGCGGGCCTCCGCTTCCTCGGGTACAGCTCGAACACGAAGAGCGAGGAGGAGCTTCAGAAAGCGCGCGACGTGGTCGTCCGCTGGAAGAAGAACCTCGCGAAGTTCGAGAACGAGCAATACAAGTCCGGCCTGGCCAACGGCGAATTCCTGCTCGTGCACGGCTACGTCGGCGACCTGCTCCAGATCCAGGCGCAGAATCCGGACATCGGCATCTTCTTCCCGAAGGAGGGCTTCGTGATGACCTGCGACTGCCTGGTGATCCCGCAGGGCGCGAGGAACGTCGAGCTCGCGCACAAGTGGATCAACTTCATGCTCGATCCGCAGATTGCCGCGCAGAACACCGAATTCATGCAGTACCTCTGTCCGAACAAGGACGCGTATCCCCTGCTGAGCGAGTTGATCCGCAACAACCCCGCCGTTATCCTGCCGGAAGAGGTCAAGGCACGCGGCGAGGTGAATCTCGACCTGGGAGAAGAGAACGCGAAGTACACGAAGACCTGGGACGAGATCAGGGCGGCGGACTGACGGAATGAACAGCCGTCGGCTCGGGGGATTGGCGGGGATTCTTCTGTTGCTCTCCGGCGTCCAGCCCGGCGTCGCCGGCGCGGACTCAGACGTTGTCGCCTCGTTCGACGACCAGCGCGGCCGCCTTCAGGGCCTATGGACGGGGGAGGTGGATCGCGTCACGATCGATCTGCCCGCGAAGGATGTCGCGGACACGCTGAAGTCGCAGCTCGCCTACATCCTCATCAATCAGGACGGGCCTGCGATCCAGCCCGGATCCCGCCAGTACGAGCGCTCCTGGATCCGCGACGGAAGCATGACCGCGCCCGTGCTTCTCCGGATGGGCCGTGCGGACATCGTCCGCGACTTCATCGACTGGTATGCGCACTTCATCACGCCTGAGGGCAAAGTGCCGCCCAGCTTTCGCGCGGACGATCCGCTCGACGCCGGCCCCGGCTCGGGCATCGAGTGGGACGGGCAGGGCGCGTACGTCTACATGATCATGGAGTATTATCGGTTCACGCATGACCGCGAGTTCCTCGCGAAGCACTTCCCGAAGATGCGCCGGTCGCTCGAATTCCTGGTGGCCCTGCGCGAGCAGACGCTGGCCGCGGATTACTGGAAGGACGAGCCGGCGCGCGAGCGTTTCGTCGGCATCCTGCCGAAGTCCTTCAGCCACGAGGGCTACTGCCCGGAAATGCACAGCTACTGGGACGATTTCTGGGCGCTGAGAGGATGGAGGGACGGCAAGGCCGCGGCGGAAATCCTGGGCGACACGAACACCGCCACATGGGCGGAACAGCAGTATTGGCTTCTGCGCCGCTCGGTCAAGGCGTCGATCGAGCAGACGATCGCGTTCAAGAAGATCACGTACATTCCCGGCTGCGCGGAGAAGGGTGATTTCGATGCGACATCGACCGCCATCGCGATTCACCCGTGCGAGGAATGGGACTGGCTTCCGCAGGACGTTCTGCGCGCCACGTTCGACCGCTACTACGGAGACGTTCGGGAGCGCCTGAAGCCGGACTGGAGGGGTTCGTTCACGCCGTACGAGGCCCGCAACATTTATGCCTTCGTGGCCCTGGGACAGAAAGAACGCGCGAACTTCCTGCTCGAATACCTCATGCAATGCCGCCAGCCGCCCGCGTGGAACCATGTGGCCGAAGTCGTGCTCGGCGATCCGCGGATCGGCTCGTACATCGGCGACATGCCGCACACGTGGGCCGGCGCCAGCCTCGTCAACTCGGTGATCCTGATGCTGGTGCGCGAGTCCGGCGACCGCCTGGTGCTGTTCGACGGCGCGCCGGAATCATGGGTGCGGGATGGGCAGGGGATCCGGCTCGAGAATGTCGGCACGTACTTCGGGCCGCTGAACGCGACCGCAAAGATGACCGGCAATACATTGACCGTCCGCGTCGGCGGCGCGAACCCGCCCGGCGGCTTTGAAATCCGATGGCCGGTTTCCGGCGCTCCTTCGAGAATCGTTGTGGACGGGCGTGAGTTGCCGGGCGTGGATTCGACGGCCTGCACGGTGCCTGCCGGCGCGCGCGAAATCATCGCGCAGTGGTGATTTTCCAAGGGTTGGAAAAACGGCCGGAAAAAGTTCCAAGGATTGGAAAAATCCCGTCAGCCTGCCGGTTTTGCCGTTGAAGCCCTGACAATCAGCTCTGCGTGGAGCGCGATCTGCTGCGGCGGGCGGGTTGGATCCTTCAGGACATCCATCAGAAGCTCAACGCTGCGCGTGCCGACATCGGCAAGCGGCGGGCGAATCGTCGTCAAGGGAACGTCGATGTAGCGGCTCGTTTCGAGATCATCAAAGCCCACGAGGCTGATATCGCGAGGCACGCTCAACCCCTTTTCCCGGATCGCGCGCATCGCGCCGATGGCCATGATATCGTTCGCGCAGAAGATCGCGGTTGGTCGCGCGTCGCCCTCGAGCATGCGGAGCGTTTCCTTGAACGCGTCCTCGTCGCGCCACATCCCGCAGAACTCGAGGCTCGGGTCGACGGGAACCCCCGCTTTTCTCAGGGCCTTTTCGAAGGCGTCCTTTCTCTCAAAGCCGTCGACCGAAGTCACGTCGCCGTAGAAGATGCCGATGCGGCGGTGGTCCAGGGCGACAAGATGCTCCACGGCGAGATTCACGGCGTGGTAATTGTCGACGCCCACCGCGTTCATTTCCGGCTCGCGCAGGAACTTGTTGATGAAGACGAACGGGGAAATCCGCGACTTGAGCTTAATGATTTCCGGCGGCACTTCCGGGTGATGGATCAGGTTGTAGACCAGCATGCCGTCCACCAGCCAGTTCTGCGCGACCCACTCGAATGACATCGCCTCCTTGATCCATGTGTTTGTTGAAAACAACATCATGGCGTAGTCGCGGCTGGCGGAACTTTCGGCGACGCTTCGGATGATCGGGAGGAAGAAGTTGGCGACCTCGGGGCCGATCAGGGCGATGACCTGGGTGCGGTTGCGGACCAGCCCCCGCGCGATCAGGTTGGGCTGGTAGTCCAGCTTCTTCATGGCGCGGCGCACGCGATCGCAAGTGGCTTGAGTGATCCGGCTGTCCTTGTTGATCACGCGCGAAACGGTCGTATGCGCCACACCGGCAATCTGAGCGACATCCTTGATGGTTACGCTTCTTTTCACGGCACCATCATAAGCAATTGATGCACACGTGCAACCGGATATGTAAGAAACAGCCTGTTTTACGGCCGTTCCCGCGCGAACTCGCGAAGGAAATAAAACCAGTTGACACTCGAGAGTCACGTGTGCATACTAGTAAAGTAACGTGAACATGAATTGTGGTGATAGGCGGTTCCCGATGTTCGTGTTGGTTGTCGTTTGATGTCTTCAGAGAGCCGGTTTTGGGGGTTACTGGATTGACTTATGAGAACGCTCTCAATAGGATTTGAGCTCCATCAGCAGTTCACAGGTTGTCCGACTAGTTGTTTCCGACAGTTACCGCCCGAAACGTAGCAGGGAGCAAGCGAGCATGAAGCGCATTCATTTCTGCATGCTGGTTTTCCTGGGCCTCGTCGGTGGGGTTTTCGGCGAGATGGTTGAAGACTTCGACGGTTCTTCGCTGGTTGCGAGTTGGTGGGGCGGCGACTCCACGCCGCCGTATGTTTACACCCTGGGGTTCGCGAACACCCAGCACGTCCACTCCGGCTCTGCGTCGCTTCGGGTCGACTTCAACAAGGCGAACGACGTCAACCTGTACAGCTTTCTCTCCGCCGGCGGCTACTTCAACCTCAGGAATTACGACTACCTCTCGTTCTGGGTCTACAACACCGGCACGCCTCTGCGGATCAAGGTCCGCCTGGAGCAGGTCGGATCCCCCACGAATGCCTGGGAAACCGATTGGGCGGCGATCTACCCGGCGCTGACCACCACGCAGGCGGATTGGGAAAACATCTGCGTCGACCTGACCCGCGCGTTCTTCGGCCACTCGCATGGCGACATTGACATGACGCGCATCGGGCAGATCATGCTGATCGTCGAGCCTGGCGACGGGGCCAAGAGCGGGACTTTCTGGATCGACGACGTGATGGTCACGCGCGCGCCCAACGGGGCCCCCCTGGATCCGTTCGAGAGCGATTCGTACGGATGGTCCGCCGGCGGCGTGTTCACCAACCCGGCCCTGCCCGTTCTCACGACGGAGCATTTCCAGAACAGCGGCGGCCCGGCGGATCTCGGGCAGCGCTCGCTGAAGATCGTGTGGACGAACAAGAGCGCCGGCTACGACAACTTCATTTACACGCCGTGCCATGACACCAACGCGCCGGCGGGCCGCATCGGGACGTATACGAACTTCACCCTGTACAGCAATACGCTGATCTCTCTGTGGGTGAAGAGCACGACGGACAACCACTTCCCGATTCTTCTGAAACTGACCGGTTCGAAGGGCACCAACGATCTCAACGTGTATCCCCAGTACTACGACGGGGGCGGGGAATGGCAGCAGTTGATGTGGTGGTTCGGACCGTATACGAACATTGCGGCGAATCTCCAGACCGTGTGGGTGTTTCCCTATGCGGGCCTGGCGGATGCCGGCGGCGCGATGTACATCGACAACCTGGCACTCGTGACGGGTTCGACCGTCGTGGGATACGGGCCGACCCTGCCGCTCGCGCCGACGAACTTCACTTCCGACGCGGGAACGCCCGACGAGGACGGGCAGTTCACCGTCCGCTGGGCGCCCGTTTCCGGCGCCACGAACTACGTCTTCCAACAGGACACGGACATCAATTTCACCAACCCCGTCCAGACGTCGACGACCGGCACGCTGGTCGGCGTCTCCCTGAACCCCGTGACGGAGGAGGGGACGTACTACTTCCGCGTGCGCTCGATGGTGGGCGGCAGCGCGGGGTCGTTCACGGCGCCGCTGCGGGTGCGCGTTCACCAGTTCCCGGAGGCGGAGCGCAAGCGGGACGTGATCTGCGACTTCGACTCGCTGGGGCAGGTGGTGGCGTGGTGGGGCAGCGATGCCGCCGCGCCGTGGGTGTACCAGCAGGATTTCGAGAGCACGGCGCATGTCCACTCGGGCGAGCACGCGATGCACGTGGTCTTCGACAAGGCGAACGGCGTCGAGCCAAGCGGCGAGACCAACGCGTACACCTTCTTCTCGGCCGGCGGCCTGTATAACTTCTACAACTTCGACTACCTCTCGTTCTGGGTCTACAACACCGGGACGCCGTTGCGGATCAAGGTCCGCCTCGAGCAATATGGAAGCCCGACGAACGCGTGGGAGACGGATTGGGCCGCCATCTACCCGGAGCTGACCACCACGCAGGCGGACTGGGAGAACATCACGATCGACCTGACGCGCGCGTTCTACGGCCACACGCACGGCGACATCGACCTGACGCGGATCGGGCAGATCATCTTCATGATCGAGCCGAACAGCACGACCGCGGCGGGCGAGTTCTGGATGGACGACATTGCGGTGCACCGCGCGGCGGACAGCGCGCCGCTGGACGTGTTCGAATCCGACTTCTACGGCTGGGCGTCGGGCGCGCCGTTTGCGATTACGAACCGGCCGGACGACTTCTTCAACGACGGCGGCGTCCATGGGCTGGGCCAGCGCTCCCTGATCGTCTCGTGGGGGGCGAAGGGCAAGAACTTCTCCAACCTGACCTATGATCCGGGCCACGACACGAACAACGCGCCGGTCGGGCGCATCGGCAACCATCGCAACTTTGCCGTGGACGGCCACAACACGCTGGAGATGCGGGTCAAGAGCGACACGGACGCCACGATCCCGTTCCTGCTGAAGTTCGACGGCGCGGATGTCGGGTACCAGACCTACACGGGCAGCGGCGCGTGGCAGAACGTGCGCTGGGAGTTCGACACGGTGCCCGGCAAAACGAATGTCGGGACGCTGTTTGTCATCCCGTATCCGAACCTGAGCGACGACGGCGGTGTGATGTGCTTGGACGACCTGAACCTCGCGGGCGGCACGGCGCCCGCGATCCCGTACGCGCCGGCCTCGCTGGCGACCACGGCGGAGAGCCCGGACGGCGACGGCAAATTCGACATCACGTGGCCGGCGGTGACGGCGGCGACGTCGTACGAGATCCAGGAAGACACCGATCCCGAGTTCAGGAGCCCGGTCACGCGGGTCACGAACACGGCCTTCTTCTCCTTCGCGAAGGACCCCATGGCGGAGCGGGGCATGCATTTCTATCGCGTCCGTTCCGGCACGGCGGCGGGCTACGGGAGTTTCACCGCGCCGATCTCCGTCCAGATCGTGCCGCCGAGGGCGGAGCAGGCCGAGATCCTGTCCGATTTCGACAGCGCCGGGGCGATCAACGTGTGGTGGGGCAGCGATCCCTCCGAGCCCTGGGTGTACCAGCAGGATTTCCAGAATGACGAGCACGCGCACTCCGGCCAGTTCTCGATGAAGGTCGTCTACGACAAGGCGCAGGAGGTCCGGACCAACGAGTACGGCCAGCTCTACACGAACGCGTACAGCTTCATGTCGGCCTCCGGCCTGTTCAACCTGTACTCGTTCGACTACCTCTCGTTCTGGGTCTACAACACCGGCACGCCGCTGAGGATCAAGGTCCGCCTGGAGCAGGCCGGCAGCTACAGCAACGCCTGGGAGACCGACTGGGCGAGCATCTACCCGCAGACGGTGACGACCCAGGCGGACTGGGAGAACATCTGCATCGACCTGACGCGCTCGTTCTACGGCCACTCGCACGGCGAGATCGACATGACCCGGATCGGCCAGATCATGTTCATGATCGACCCCAACGACGAGACGGCCGCCGGCGAGTTCTGGATGGACGACATCGTCCTCCGCCGCGCGCCGAACAGCGCGCCGCTGGAGCCGTTCGAGTCCGACTTCTACGGCTGGGCGTCGGGCGCGCCGTTCACGATCACCACCACCGTCGAGTCGTGCCACAACGACGGGACAGCCGCGGCGCTGGGGCAGGGGGCGCTGAAGGTGACGTGGCCGTCCAAGGAGCGGAACTATTCGAACGTCACCTACGACCCCGCCCACGATACGAACAATGCGCCGCTGAACCGCATCGGGAACATCGCGGACTTCACTCTCCACGGCAACACGATGTGCGAGCTGTGGGTGCGCAGTCCGACGGAGACGGACATGCCGATTCTCCTGAAGTTCGACGATGCGGATGTCGGTGTCGCGCACTACACGGGCACCGGCGAGTGGCAGCAACTGGTGTGGGATTACTCGGCGGTCGCGGGGGCGACCCAGGTGACGACGGTCTTCGTCATTCCGTATCCGGACGAGGCGGATGACGGCGGCGCGTTCTACCTGGACGACTTCAACCTCTTCGGCGGAACGGCGGTCCCGATCCCGCTGGCGCCGCACCGGTTCCGCACCACGGCGAAGAATCCCGACGGCGACGGCTTTTACCATCTCCGCTGGGACCCCGTTCCGGGAGCGGAGTACGAGTTGGAGGAAGACGACGACCCGCTCTTGGGCTCGCCGGGGGTCCTGCGGACCAACGTGGCGCAGGTGGCGATCGTCAAGGACCCGGTGGCGGAAGAGGGGACGTACTATTACCGGGTGCGCTCGGTCATCGGGACGAACTACAGCAGCTATGCCGCGACGATCGGCGTGCAGGTCGAGTATCAGCCGGCCTCGCGGCTCGAGTTCGAGAA
>CALMZY010000057.1 GCA_937870865.1 uncultured Lentisphaerota bacterium
TCAACGAATTCATCACCGTTTCTCCTTCCCTGAGGTTCTGCCGTCTGACTACAGAGTCATTGTCGCGACTTCTTCGGCCACTTCCTGGGCGGCCTCAATGGCCATCGACTTCCGGAGGGTGCAGTCGGAATGCATGACCGGGTCCTGGCCGTCGGCCCACGCCGTGACGATGTCCGTGACGCCGATGTATTCCATCGCGGCCTTGATCTGGATCGTCAGCGCGTCGTCCGGCGCGTTTTCCTTGAAGACGGCGCCGGAGGAGATCAGGAGGATGACCTTCCGCAGGGCATGCTCCGGCTTCACGCCTTCGGGACCGTAGGTGAAGATCTGGCCCGGGGCCATGACCTGATCCAGCCACGCCTTCATGATGGCGGGCACGCCGCAGTTCCACATGGGCATCGTCAACACGAGGACGTCCGCGTCCTTGAAGAGCTGGCACTGGGCGGCGGAATAGGCCGACGCTTTCTTCTCCGCGTCGGTCACCTTGTACGTCGGATCGACGACCGGCTGCCACATGGCGCGATACGCGTCGTAGGAGAGGAAGGGGGGTGGATTGTGATAGAGGTCGACATTGGTGACGTCCACGTCGGGATTCAGTTCCGCCAGTTTCGTGAAAAAGGCGATCGCAAGTTGCTTGGATACCGACTCCTCGGTCGGTCTCGGGCTTGCGCATACGTGCAATACGTTCATGAACACACTCTCCTCTGGGGTTGTTTCACTGTTTCTTCTTTTCGTTTCCCGGGCTCGGTTTCACCTCAGGTTTCTGGGCGAAAACTTCTGGAGCATCGGCCGATCCCGGGAGAGGCGAAACGATCTTCGCCAGGTAGTTCTCCAACTCGCGGCCATATTCGGTGTCTTTGCCGAGTTGGGCAAGTTGTTTGTGCACGAGCAGGAGTCCCTGGCTTCCGACCTCCGCCTCCTCCGCGCTTGGATAGCGTCTCCGGGGGTCCGGCTCAAGAAATCTTTGCAGGAGAACGACGAATTGCGCGTTCTGCCGGACGTATTCCGGGAGCAGGTCGGGGAGCATCTGCGGCAGCCTCGACTTGTAGTTCAGCAGGTCCATTTCGCTCAACTTGTTGAGGTCGACCAGCGATTCGCCGCGCAGCATTTCCAGGCCCACGAGGCCGGTGCTGTAGATGTCCGACTGGACAAGGCTTGGCTCGCGGCGGTGCGTTTCCGGCGCCATGAAGAGCGGCGTGCCCAGGAGGATGGACACCTTCTCGTTGGCAAGGACGGCGCGGCCGTAGTCCACGAGCTTCACGTACCCGAGCCGGTCGATCATGATGTTGGAGGGCTTGATGTCGCTGTGGACAAAGCCCATCTCGTGAAGCGTCTCCAGGCCCCGGAGCACCTGCCGCATGATGTACAGCGCGACGCCCGGCTGGATTCGGATCTTGCCCCTGTCGATCCGGAAAATCACGTCGGTAAACCGGGCCCACTCTTCCTTGGTGCTGCGGGATTTGGCCAGTTCCAGGTGCTTGCCGTCGAGCAGGTAGCGGAGGCTGACGCCGTTGATGACTTCCATCTGGATGTAGCCGACTCCGTTGCTTTCCTCGTAAATGTCCGGGGCCACGAGGTTCGGGCTCTTGACCACCTGCAGTTTGGAGGTCTGCGCGGCGATACGGCCCATGTCCGTCCAGTACTTCTTGGCGTTCGGATAGATGCTGGGGTCGAACAGCTTGATGGCATGGCGGGTCGTGCAGCCGCGCGCGCCCTGCCGGAGACCTTGAAAGACAATGCCCTGCCGTCCGCGGCCGAGCTCGTTGAGAAACCGGTAGGCCACGGGGTAATAGATGGCGCGGGCGGCGACAATCGCCTGGTAATTGGTGATCAGTTGGCGACTTCCCCGGCCGAACGAATCGGCAGGGGTCTCCCCCAGATTTTTCACGCCCACCGTGGTTTCGGTCCCCGATACCTCGATGTGCGTTGTCTCAAAGTGGAGCTTGTCCGGAATCATCGGGACAGTGTACGCAGGCCGGGCCAATTGGCAATTCGAGATTACGCTTTTCTACAGGGGTTTTCTGACATGCGGCTTGATAGTTCTCCCCGTTCATCGTAATCGTACGTCCCGCCGCACCCCCGGCCGGGCGCGGTGATTTCGGCAGGCAGGAATCATGATTTCATCCCGGGATTGGAATGACTGGCATTGGCAGGTGCGGCACAGCATCCGCGACGTTCGCGGATTGCGGCGCATCCTCCCTTTGACCCGCGCCGAGGGAGATGCCTGTACGCTCTGCCGTCTCCCGCTGGCCATCACCCCTTACTATGCCGCCCTGATCCGGAAAAGCCGGGCGTTGCGGCGGACGGTGGTTCCGCTTCCCGCGGAATTCGCGCGCGCGGCGGGGGAACTCGATGATCCGCTCGGCGAGGAATCCCGCATGCCGGTTCCGGGGCTGGTACACACGTATCCGGACAAGGTGCTGTTTCTCGTGACCGATCAGTGCGCGGTGTACTGCCGGTTCTGCACCCGGTCGCGCGTGGTCGGCTCCGGCGCAATCCGGTCGGACGTCAAGTCCTGGTCGCGTGCGATCGAATACATCAAGAAGACGCCCGCCATCCGTGACGTGCTGATTTCCGGCGGCGAGCCGCTGATCCTTTCCGACGGCCGCCTCGAGTGGCTGCTGAAACGGCTGCGCGCGATCAAGCATGTGGAACTCATCCGCTTGAGCACGAAAGCGCCAGCCGTTTTGCCCCAACGGATCACGCCTGCGCTCGTGCGGATGCTGAAGAGGTTCCATCCGCTGTGGTTGAGCGTCCATTTCACGCATCCCGACGAATTCACCCCGGAAGTCGCGAAGGCTTGCGCGCGGCTGGCGGATGCCGGAATCCCGATGTGCAGCCAGACCGTCCTGCTCAAAGGCGTGAATGACGATGCCAAGACGATCAAGCGGCTCATGCTCGGCCTGCTGAATATCCGCGTGAAGCCGTATTACCTGCACCAGTGCGACGCGATTGCCGGCTCGGAGCATTTCCGGACGCCGGTGCAGAAGGGGATCGATATCATCCGAAGCCTCCACGGCTTCACGACCGGCTACGCCGTGCCGATGTACATGATCGACGCGCCGGGCGGGGGCGGAAAAGTGCCGGTCACGCCGGAGTACGTCGTCGGCCGCAAGCGCGATGAACTGCTGTTGCGGAACTACCAGGGAAAGACGTTCCGATACCGCGAAGGAAAGTGATCTCCCGATCGTAGGGTCCGCCGTCCCGGCGGAGCTGTGGCCGTTGCATCCGCTGAGGACAGCGGACGCTACACCTTCGGAGTGGGTATCAGTGCCCGTTGCCCTAACAATGACGTTACCCCGCGCTTGACGATTGCCATGACTCCGGTACGTTGTGCGCTTGCCATGACCAAACACGACTACGTCCACGGCTATCATTCGCGCGAGGAAACGCGGCTGATCGACCAGGCGAACACGCTGACCGAATTGCTGCATTCGGACACGGTCTATCCGGAAGGCAGCACGGTCCTCGAGGCGGGTTGCGGCGTGGGCGCTCAAACCGTCATTCTCGCGAAGAACAGCCCGAAGGCGCGCATCACCTCGATCGACATCTCGGACGACTCGCTGGCCGCGGCGAAGAAGCGCGTGACCGATGCGGGTTTCACGAACGTGGAGTTCCATCACGCGGATATTTTCAAGCTTCCGTTTCCGCCGGCCAGTTTCGACCACGTGTTCGTGTGTTTTGTCCTGGAGCATTTACCGGATCCGGTCGCGGCGTTGCTGAAGCTGAAAGACGTTCTGAAGCCGGGCGGAACGATGACGGTGGTCGAGGGCGATCACGGCTCGGCGTATTTTCATCCGGACAGCGCAGCCGCGCGGCGCGCGATCCAGTGCCTCGTGGAACTGCAGGCGAAGATCGGCGGCGACTCGCTGATCGGCCGGCGGTTGTATCCGCTACTCGTTTCCGCCGGTTTCCGGGACGCACGGGTCTCGCCGCGGGTCGTTTACGCCGATTCCAGCCGGCCGCAGATGGTCGAGGGCTTCACAAAAAACACCTTCACCGCGATGGTCGAAGGCGTGGAGAAAGAGGCGCTGGCCGCAAGAATGATCGACCGGGAAACGTGGACAAAAGGAATCCGCGATCTGTACCGCACGGCCGAGGCGGACGGCACGTTCTGCTACACGTTTTTCAAGGGCACTGCCGCCCGATAGCGCGGCTTGCAAAAAGGGTGGCGGCAACGTAGTCTTTGCGGGCTTTCCAAAGGATACATGAATTTATGCAATGGCTTTTAAAGAAGATTATCGGGACGAAAAACGAGCGGGATGTGAAGAAACTCCGCCCGCTGGCGGCCCGGGTCAACGAACTGGAGCAACAGCTCCAATCCCTGTCGGAAGACGCGCTCAAGGCGAAGACCGTCGAGTTCAAGGAACGCCTGAAGAAGGGGCAGACGACGGACGACATCATGTGCGAGGCGTTCGCGGTCGTGAAGAACGCCTGCCGCCGGCTCTGCGGCCAGACGATCGACGTCTGCGGCCGCCCCGTTCAATGGGACATGGTTCCCTTTGACGTTCAGATCATCGGCGGCATTGTGCTTCACCAGGGCAAGATCGCCGAAATGGCGACGGGCGAGGGCAAGACGCTGGTCGCCACGATGCCGGCCTACCTCAACGCGCTGACCGGCGAGAACGTCAACATCGTCACGGTCAACGACTACCTGGCCAGGCGCGATTCGGAGTGGATGGGGGCGGTGTACCGCTATCTCGGCCTCACCGTCGGCTGCATCCAGAACCAGATGCCGCCGGAGGAGCGCCGCCGGCAGTACGCGTGCGACATCACCTACGGCACGAACAGCGAATTCGGCTTCGACTACCTGCGCGACAAGGGCATGGCGTATCGCCCCGAGGAGATGGTCCAGCGCAACTATTACTACGCGATCATCGACGAGGTGGACAGCATCCTGATCGACGAGGCCCGTACGCCGCTGATCATCTCCGGCCCCGCGCCGTATTCGACGAACCAGTACAACGACGTGAAGGCGCACGTCGAGCGGCTCGTGCGTCGGCAGCGCGATCTCTGTAACCGGCTTGCGCAGGAGGCGAAGACGCTGATCGAGCAGGGGAAGGAAGACGAGGCGGCGATCAAGCTCTACCAGGTCCACCAGGGCATGCCGAAGAACAAGCAATTCCTGCACATGCTCGAGGAGCCGTCCACGCGGCGGTTGCTGGAGAAGGTCGAGGCGATGTTCCTGATCGACACGCGCAAGGAGGAGGCTCGCGAACTCCGGGAAGAGCTGTACTTCGTCATCGACGAAAAAGGCAACGATTCGAGCCTGACCGAGAAGGGCTGCGAGGCGCTCAGCCCGAACGACCCGGAAGCGTACGTCCTGCCCGATCTCGTTTCGGCCCTGGCCGTGCTCGACGGCGACACGACTCTCACCGATGAGCAGAGGTTCGAGAAGCGGCAGGAGATGCAGAACCAGTTCGCGGACCGCAGCGAGCGCATCCACGCGGTGGACCAGTTGATCCGCGCCTATTCCGTGTACGAGAAGGACGTGCAGTACGTCGTCCAGGACAACCAGGTCATCATCGTGGACGAGTTCACCGGCCGCCTGATGCCCGGCCGCCGCTGGAGCGACGGCCTTCACCAGGCCGTGGAGGCGAAGGAAGGCGTGACGATCGAGCGCGAGACGCAGACGCTCGCGACGATCACGATCCAGAACTA
>CALMZY010000058.1 GCA_937870865.1 uncultured Lentisphaerota bacterium
GGAGTGCGGGACTTTGAGTCCCGCTCGAAAGGCGGCAGTTTGACTGCCGCACTCCGAAGGCAATTCTAACGGGGAAGCGGAATGAAACACAAGCTGGTTCCAATCGTCGCTCTTCTGTTGTGCGCACTGACCGGTCAATCGGAGTGGCCCGCTGTGGCGCTCTCTCCGGCTGACCGGATTCTCGTCCTCGCCCCGCACCCGGACGACGAGGTGATTGCAACGGGCGGAATCATCCAGCAGGCGCTTGCACTGAACCTGCCGGTCCATGTCGTCTTCTACACCTTCGGCGACAACAACGAGTGGGCGTTTACGGTGTACCGGAAACATCCCGTCGTCATGCCGAAAGCGATGCAGAACATGGGGCTCATCCGCCACGACGAGGCGATCCGCGCCGACGCCGTGCTCGGGCTCTCGCCGACCAACCTGACGTTCCTCGGATATCCCGATTTCGGGACGTTCGTGATCTGGAACCTGCATTGGGGCGATCAGCCTCCGTTCCGCAGCATGCTGACGCGGGTCACGGCGGTGCCGTATACCAACGCGTTCCGGTGCGGCGCGCCGTACAAGGGCGAAGAAATCCTGGCCGATGTGAAATCCGTAATCCGGGAGTTCAAGCCGACGAAGATATTTGTGTCGCATCCGGGCGATCACAACCCCGATCACCGCACCCTCTATCTTTTCACCCGGATTGCCCTCTGGGATTTGGAGAAGGAGTTGAAGCCGGAGATCTTCCCCTTCCTGGTTCACTACAAGAAATGGCCGAAGCCGCAGGGCTACAAGCCGGACGTCACGCTGATCCCGCCGGACCTGTTCAAGGACACCGTGAGGTGGAACAACCTTGGGCTCACGTCCACGAACATCGCGGTCAAGCACGGGGCGATCCGAATGCACGCGAGCCAGTACGCCGTGTCCGCCGCCTACCTGGATTCGTTCGTCCGCCCGAACGAGCTGTACGGCGACTTCCCGACGATGCTTCTTCGGCAGACCGACTCCAACAGGGTGGTTGTGGTGGAGAACGAGGGCGAACAGGATGATGTGCCGGACTACCTGACGGATGAAGAGCGCGGCTCATACATCGGGATCGAGACGCGCTCGATGTACCTCGAAGGCGGCAAGGTCGTGCTGGCCATGGAGCTCTCGAACCCGCTGGCCCAGGCCGTGGAGTTCTCAGCCAGCTTCTTCGGATACCGCCGCGACAAGCCGTTTGGCGAGATGCCGAAGATCCGCGTGAACATTGACGTGACGTCCATGAGCATCCTGGACCAGGCGCGGCATCTGCCCGCCGATTCCTGCGAGGTGAGCCGGCAGGCGAAGAACATTACCATGAAGGTTCCGCTGACCGTGCTGGGGAATCCAGAGAAGATCCTTACCAGCGCCCGGACGAAACTCGGGGAAATTCCCATGGACTGGGTGTCGTGGCGCATCCTGGACGTTCCGCCGACGCTCTCCGAAAAGTAGCATGAATGCGGAACAAGACGCGGTGCTGATCCGCCCCTACGAGCCGCGCGACCGCGCCGCCGTGCGGACAATCTGCTGCGACACGGCGGACCGTGGCGAGCGCGTGGAGAATTTCTTTCCGGACCGCGAAGTGTTCGCGGACCTGCTGACGCGCTACTAC
>CALMZY010000059.1 GCA_937870865.1 uncultured Lentisphaerota bacterium
ACTCCTTCTCCGAATCGCTGTAACTCGCCTGCACCAGCCGATACTGCGCGTCGTACGAATAGGTGATCGTCGTGCCGGCAAGCGCAGATGTGGCGAACACCAGCAAAACTAAGATCACCCGCGATATGATGCGTTTCATGGTACCCCGGCCCGCTGATTCAGCCCTTTTCGTTCTTCTTCATTCTCCAGTGGCGAATATCCCGGCGAAGCGCCGAGTATGCGCACCACCCGCTCCCAATCACCATAAAAGCAATGAGAGAATATGCCACCGGTTCGCTGTTGTTAACATATTGCCCATACCGACCACGCTTTATGATCTCCGGATGCAGGATGCTGGCCACCATGGAGATGACGCACAGGAGGAAAACAGGATACGGAAGATAATGAGTCAGATAGCGAACGAGTTTCCTCATTTGTCTGTTCCTTACTTACTTAAGCCACGCCGTAATGGCGCCATACGAGTCCGTAATGTTGTCGACAACTCTCGCATCAACGACAAGGCCAACATATACGGAACCAATGGTGAGAGCTACAACCGCTTGATCGCCTTTAGTGTCGCCGCTAAACGCACCTCCGCCGTGAGCATTACCTTGGCCGCCAGCAACGCTCAAACCGGACCACCCCTTCGTGTTAGAATCTTGAGCGTAGAAGGTATATGACCGTGTGACACCTATAGCATCACTCACCAATGCGTTACCTGCCGGTTTCGGATACGCGACGACATTACCCCTCTGCTGAAACCCGAAGCCAAAATCAACTGAACTGGAAAATCCGTCGTCAATTGTCCAAGTCGCACTGACGCCGGCACCTACCGCGGGATTCCATTTCCCTGTCTTCTTCCATGTCTTGCCCGCACCAACAACAACGCCACGCACGCCGCCGTTGTCGTAAATGTAGTCTCCCGCGCTGGCAACTGCTGCCTGATAGTCAGAATCACTAGCATAGCCGTTCCCGGTGTACAGCCACTTGTAACCCGACCACGGGGCATCTTGGCAAAGTCCGAACGGATCGATGAAGTTGATGGGGTTATTGGCGCAGTACCCATAGGGATTGAGCCCGCCCATGAGCCCGATCGGATCAGCCGTCGTGAATCTTCTCAGGCCCGCCGAGTACTGCCTCGCCTTCATGTCGTACAGGCCCGCACCGTCATGCCAAACCCCGTATCCACCCACGAACGTATATGGCGTGCCAACTATCCCTGTGTGATCAAGAATCTCACCATACGGCCCATAGGCATACTGAGCAACGATTGTGCCGTTCGTATCGGTCAGGGCCAGGGTTGAGCCCAACTCATCGGGGTGCGCATAGTAGACCGCACCGTTGGTTTCGATCTGAGCAATCAGCGTCTGGCCCCAGATGAAGTATCGAACCGGATTCCCACTGCCGTCCAGTTCCACCAGCACGTTGGGCAGGGCTGCCCCACGGTCCAGAACGTCGATGTAGTTCGTCCCGTTGACGGTCCGCCTGATCCGGTTCCCCAACCCGTCGTACTCGTACTGGTTTGTGTACCCCGCCATCATGGCGTTCGTGGCCTTGTTATCATAATCGTACCCGAACGCCAAGCCGGTCAGGTTCGAGATCAGATTCCCGTTCGGATCGAAGGTGTAGTTGTTGGTTGTCCACGCGGCAGCATTCGGAGTTGTCTTCGTCAGGACTTCCTGCAACCGATCCGCCTGATCAAACGATATCCGCTCCACCTTCGGCTGAAGCGTCGGAGCGAGTCCCGCCAGAATCTCCTCCTGCATCCTGTTGCCGATCGCATCCCGCGTGAATACGCGGTCGATGAACGCCGTGGTGGTCCCGACATAGGCCATCTCGCTCAATCGGCGGGCATCGTCCCATGTCCATGACCCCTTGACCCCGTTCGGATAGAGCGTCCCCGTCGGACTGCTCGCGTCATCATAACTGTAATGGGTCTCCCGCCCATCCCAATCCTTCACAGTCCACAGCCGGTTCAGCGAGTCGAAACTGTTCGAGACCACGAGACCGCCCGGATACGTGATGCTTACCCGATTCCCGTTCAGGTCGTAGCGGTAGGACACGACACTCTCGACACCCGACACCCGCGTCGTCGAAGCTACCATCCGATTCATGACGTCATAGGCATAGGTCGCCACGGAGTTCGCGGAAGACACCGAGGACAGGTTCCGGTTCGCGTCGTACTGGTAGACGACTGTAGACGAATCCGGATACGAGATGTTGGTCAGGTTGTTAACAGCGTCGTACCCGTACTGTGTTGTTGCCCCATTGGCATCCCGCCGGCTGACAATATTACCGGCTACATCATACGCAAAGGTAATCCCGTGTCCCTCGGCATTTGTTTCTGAGAGCCTGCGATTCATGCCGTCATAGGTGAACGTTGTCCGCTGGCCCATCCCATTCACAAACGCGGTCAGGTTGCCGGAAGGGTCGTATTCGAAACTCTCTTTTGCCTTATCCGGATGAATCTGGGCTGTCCGACGTCCGACGGCATCGTACGTGTATTCCGTTCTCAGCCCATTGGCATCGGTGGAAGCGGCGACTCTGCCAAGCGCGTCATACTCGACGATGTTGGAGTGCCCCAGCGGGTCGGCCCAAGCGACAAGTCTATTCAGTGCGTCGTATGACTTGGTCCAGGCTTTGCCAAGTTGATTGGTGACGGATACGATGTTCCCGTTCTGGTCATAGCCCATGCCGACCACATGCCCCAGTGCATCCACAACGGCAACCATGCGTCCGGCGGTGTCGTAGCGGTTGCTCGTCACGTACCCCAAGGGATCTGTCCTGGACACCAACCATTCGCGCGAGTCGTACAGCAACTGCACCGTCCCCCCATCGGCATTGGTGACGCTCTTCAGGTCATATATCGTGGGGGTGTACGAGAACGATTTCGGATTGCCCCGCGCATCGACCACGCGGACAAGCTGTCCCGCGCCGTTGTAGACATTGCTGATCGTGTTACCCCTCGCATCTCGAACGCCCGTGAGCAACCTCCGTGCATCGTATGTGCAGTAGGTCGTACGGCCGTTGGCATCCGAAGAAGCCAGGAGATCGCCACACTCGTTGAACTCATTGGTTACCGTCCCGCCATCG
>CALMZY010000060.1 GCA_937870865.1 uncultured Lentisphaerota bacterium
GCCATCTCGGCGCTCACCGGCCGGCTCGTCATGATCACCGAGTATTCGTGGCGAGCCATGGAAATCGGATCCGGCTGTTCGAATTCCATGGGCGCCGATGTAACCGTTCAGTCGCAGCAGGAACGGGCCGACCGGTTCCGCATGTACGCAACCAACGCCCTCGCCCAGCCCTTCATCGTGGGTTTGGACTGGTTCATGTATCACGACCAGCCGCCCGCGGGACGGTTTGACGGCGAGAATTCGAATTACGGCCTCGTCGACATTCACGACAACTTCTACACCACTCTGCTCGGGGCCATTACCGACGTGAACGGCCGCGCCGCCCAGCTCCATGAGCTGGGCCGGGCAGCAACTCCCGTCTACGATCCGGCCGTCCTGGCCGACTACCGGGATATCAAGGTCCGCGAAGGCGCGGCTCCGCCCTCCCAGCCCGTTGTTTTCGTCGACGCCTCATCCGCGTTCGGCACGTGGGGCGATTTCGCGCACGACAGTCAGATCAGCGTCGAACGTTCCGCCACAAACACCTTCTCCATTTCCGTGAAGCCCGCGGACGGCTGGGGCGCGGGTGTCACGTTCCAGCCCGCGGGCGCCTTGCCGAAGAATCCGGACGGCTCCACGCCCGCGCTGGGGGCCACGCGCATGATCGTCGTGCTGAACTCGCGCGCCGGCAGCCGGTTCCGGCCCGGCTTCGAGGAGTCGGGACACGGCCCGATGGATGCGCAGACGTTCCGCGGCTACGGCAATGCCGACGGCGAATCGTATCACGCGGGCGAGACCCTCACGAAGGAGGGGGTCAACGAGTATGTCTTCCAACTCGCGGAGATGAACGTGGCTTCATCCTATGGGAATCAGAGAGGCAATAACATCATCGACACGGACGCCATCGCCTCGGTCAACCTGTTCTTCGGCGGCAGTCAGAGCCCGCTCGAGATGGAGCTGCTATCGGTGCGTTTCGAGTGAGGCCGTCCGTTTCGGCCCGGTTGAACAAACATTAGATCGAGGGTATAGTATGTTCAGGTTTGCAAATCCTTGGAGGAGCGAGAGTTGAAACCGGCCCGCAGGCGCGCTCGAGTTTGGGGAATCTGCCTGGCGACCCTTGTCTTCCTGGCCGCCCGCGCTGTGTCGGCCGAAGAGGAACGCAACGGCAGCCGCAATCCGCCCGTCAACAGCTTCGTTTCGAACGTGACATTCGTTGTTTTCGACACGGAGACCACGGGCTTCAGTCCGACGACGGACCGGATCGTGGAACTCGGCGCCGTGAAGTTCCGTAACGGGGAAGTCGTCGAGGAGAAAAGCTGGCTGATCAATCCGGGACGGAAAATCCCGTACTGGGCCACGAAGGTCCACGGCATCACCGACGAGGAGGTGAAGAATGAGCCGGCCTTCGCGGACATCTACCCGGAGTTCCTGGAGTTCATCAGCGGCAGCGTGCTGATTGCCCACAACGCCAAGTTCGACATTTCCTTCGTCAAGGCCGAGGCCACTCGCGCCGGGCGCGAACTGCCGGCGAACAAGGTCATTGACAGTCTCGCCCTGTTCCGCAAGTGGTATCCCAAGTCCTCCTCCCATTCGGTGGCTGCCGTGGCCAAGCATGCCGCCGTACGTACCGACACGCTTCACCGCGCGGCGGCCGATTCGATGTATGTGTTCCTGATCTTCGACAAGAGCATCAGGGAACGAAACGAGAAGTACAAACTCGGCGACATCTATGACCAGTGCGGCGGGCCGATGAAGTTCTAGAACCTGCCCAGCGGCTGTCAGGACAGCTCAAACTCCCAACGCACGTTGCCCACCCCGTCATCCGTTCTCTCCGGAGTCAGTTCCTGCTCGCGAAACCACGAATCCACCACCGAGACAATCTCGTTCTCCCCTTCTTCAACCACGATGGACCTCGTTGGAGACGCCGTTTCGGATGGCTCCGGCGCGGTGACCGCGTCTGCCAGGAGAATCCCTTGCTCCCGAACGTACGCCAGCAGGCTGTCCTCCATCTCCGCGGGAAAATCAAGAGTGGTGCCGTGCGTTCCGATCTCGACGTGAATAACAGGCATGACGCTGCCCCTCCTTTTCAGCGACCCGCAAACGCGGTTGGCGTGTGCCGTGACAAAACGCTGAACCTCCCATCCCGCGTGTATCCTACTCTTTTGCGGCACCGTGAGCAAACGGAATGTGTCCTGGGTCGGCGGACGGACCCGTCCGGCGGTCCGATTTTCCAAACCTTGGAACTTTTCGAGGTGTTTTTTCCAAGGATTGGAAAAACGCTGCTACCGCGGCGCGCTCAGCAGGTTGGTGTACAGGGGCAATGCTCTCGCGAATTCGTTGCTCCGCCACAGCTGGTGCGCCTCGAGAGGCTGCGAGCGGTAAGGCTCCGACAGGCCGTACGACCCGTCCTCTGCAAAGCCTGCCGTGCAGGCAAGGGCCGCGGCAATGGTTATGACGAGGGGTCTCACGCGTTGTGCGCCAGCTTCTTCAACAGCCACGCCATGTTCTCGCCCAGCACGCGCATCGTCCGCATTCCTTCCTCGTCCTTCTCCACGTCGCCCTTGTCGCGGCCGATTCCCATGTTCCAGTAGCAGGAACCCGGGATGATCATCTCCGTGATCAGGAACAGATGGTTCATGGTGTCGAAGGCGTGGACCGCCCCGCCCCTCCTCACGGCAACGAGGGCCGCACCGACCTTGCGCTTCAGGAACCGGCCGTTGGCCGCGGACACGTACCCGGCCCGGTCGATCAGCGCTTTCAGTTCGGACGTGACGTCGGTGTAGTACGTCGGCGACGCAAGGATGATGCCGTCGGATTCGCGCATCTTCTGGACACAGTCGTTCACGATGTCGTTCTGGATGACGCACCGCCCGTCCTTCTTCTCGAAGCATTGGCAGCAGGCCGTGCAGCCGTGGATCAGGTTCCCGCCCACCTGGACCAACTCCGTTTCGATGCCTTCGCCCTTGAGTACGGCGAAGACCTGATGGATGAGTCGCGACGTGTTGCCATCCTTCCGCGGGCTCCCGTTGAATGCGGTGACTTTCATTTTACGGGCAATCCCTCCTGGTATTGCGGGATCGAGTCGCAGATGTCGTGCCACGGCGCCTTGACGTTCACCCAGATATGGCATTCCGGCTTCATCTGCGGGTCGTCGTCCAGCGAGCCGGCCCGGATGAACACCATCCCGGGCCTGTGCTCGGCGCGGGAGAACAGGTGGCAGCCGCACGTCTTGCAGAAGCAGCGGCGTTTCCCCGGGGACGACTCGTACGGGATCACATGGTCCTCGCCGGACACGATCGTGAAGCCCTTGGCCTCCGCAACCAGGACGGCAGCAAATGCCGAGCCGGTGAACTTGCGGCAGTCGGGACAGTGACAATTCGCGAACTTGAACAGCCGGCCCCGGCTTTCATACTTCACCGTTCCGCAGTAACAGCTTCCCTTGAGCATAGTCTCCTTTCTTCGGATTGCTTCGGGCACGGACTCCGCGCTCAACCTGTCATGCCCGGCACCGACTCCTCGATCCTTCGTTTGATCTCGTTCGCCTCCGCCGCGGTCATCGGACGCCATCGGTGCGTCCGAAGTCGGAACTCGATGGAGTCCGGCCGCAACGAAAAACTGGTCACGTGCCGGCCATTGGGACTGAAGGCGTGCGCCCTGCCCTGCGGACCGCAGACGATGGCCGTCCCGGCCTTCTCGTCGTGAAACCATTTATCGGGCGCGGCATCGCGCACGTCGTCCAGCGCCTTGTGTACCGGGCGCTGCTGGGCGCGGCGCTCCTCCACGTGCCGCGTGCGCCGCGAATCCTGGCGTCCGGACCGGTCCAGCGATTCCGCGAGCCGATGGAGAATGGCAGGAACCTGCTTCATGGCTTCCCGGGCCGATTCCGCATCGGCGCCGTCGGCGCGCCGCTCGACGGCTTCGACCGCCATGGACGCCGTCTCGCGCGCGCGGTACACAGCGGGCAGCCCGCCGGAAGCCAGCAGGTCCGGCAAATTGCCTCCCGGTACGGCGGCAATGGCGTTCAGGCGGACGCGTTTCCTGCCCGCTTCTCCGCGCACTTCCACGACTTGGAAAGTAATGGCCAGTTTTTGAGGCGGGTCGCCCGCCAGCAGAAAATAGCCCGCCGTCACCTGTCCGAGGATCGAGTAGGTTTTCGACGAGCGGCCGAACGAACTCAACTGCCGATCCCTCAAGTCGTGGCCGAACTGGAGACGGGCGACAACACCCGGCCGGCCGGCGAACAGCTGGTCCACCCGCTCGTCCCTGGCCTCGATGAGTACCTGCGCGAACTCCCTCCATTCGGCCACGCCGTTCGGCGCGTAGCCGGTGAACACGGAAAGCGGCGTCGGCGGAGCCGAGTGCTCGCAGTCGGACGAGTCGCAGCGGAAACAATGGACATGGCCCGGCCGGTACACGTTCCACTGCGCCTGCGCGTCCACGAGCTGGCCGTGCAGCTGTTCGCCCAGCGGCGGATCGAACCGCAGGCTCCAGTCTTCCGCCGGCTTCGCCTTCAATCGCAGGACCACATCGATTTCGCCCTGCTTGGGCGGTGCGGCTCCGAAGCGGTCCATGTGCATGTCGCGAAGAAAAGT
>CALMZY010000061.1 GCA_937870865.1 uncultured Lentisphaerota bacterium
CGCCCGGCAGTCCCGGGAAAATCTACCGCGGCGACATCCGCAGCATGATCAGCATGGACATGATCGCGTACAACCCGGCGGGTGCAAACTACAACAAGGCCTGGATCCTCGGCGGGAACAGCATTCCCACCAAGCCTGTCCGGACCAACCTGGCCAACGCGTTGGTGCGGTATGCGGGACTTTCCTATGAGAACAGCGGGGCGGACAATGCCAGCGATCACGGCCCGTTCTACTTCGACGGCACGTACGGCGCCGGAAACACCGGCCGCATCGATTCTTGCCTGCTGATCGAATACAACTGCGACTACAATACGAACTACCACGAAAAGACCGACTCGGTCGACACGCCTGCGTACATCGATTACGCCTTTGCCGCGAAGATGACGAAAGGGGTGGCCGGTTACCTGTGTTCGCAGGCGGGGCTTGTCCCGCCCGCCTCCGCGTCGTTCCTTCAGCCGCCCGCCGGCACGAACATCGTCATGCGATGGGACAGCATGGCCGGCGTCGTCCAGCAGGTGGAGTACCGCGACGCCCTGATCGGACCCGATGACTGGAGCGTGTTGGGAACCTACACGAACACGAGCGGCGCGTGGACGCTCACCGTGACGGATCGTGTAGACGCTGTCAGCCGGCGCTACTACCGCGTGCGGAGCTGGTAGGCCGCCGCGGCATTGGCTCGCGGTCTATCGGACCGGCTCCACGCGCCCCCCGAGCTTGGTGATCCAGGGCGTGGTGGTCTTTTCGGCGGTGACGAGCCGCGCATCGCACGACAGGCTCAAGGCGATGTACGTGGCGTCGTAAGCGGTCGCGCCGTACTTCAGGGCTGTGTCGAGGATCGATCGCAGATTCGGCTCCGTCCGCTCTAGCGGCGCCTCAAGGTGCAGGCCGTAGATTTCGCGAGCGAGACTTTCCTCCAACTCGCGGCGCACGACCAGTGTGCGCAGAACATTGGCGAACTCCAGGTAGTGCAGGTTCGGGACGATCATCGTGATCCGGCCTTCGAGGAGCCGCTCCTGCCACTGCCGGGCGGATGCGGAAAACGATTCGTCCAGATACCACGCTGCCGCGACGCTGGTGTCCAGCACGTAGCGGTTCATCGGGCGGCCCGATCCTGCCGGACGATGTCCCGGCTGTCGCTGCGCAGGCGGACGCCCTGCGTTTTGGCCTGCAGTTGCTTCAGGCGTTCGCTGTAGGTGGCGCGCCGTCGTTCCTTGTCCTTCAAGGCGACATACGCCGCCAGCGCTTCCTCCACAACGCCCCGCTTGCTCTTCGCCTGCGAGTACTTCATGGCCTCCTCAACAAGTTCGTCGTTCAGAACAATGTTTGTTCTCATACACACCATAATACACATAGTGTATACAAATGTCAAATTCCTGGCGGGAGCGATGTTCACGCCAGCCCGCGGTCGAAGTTCCCGATGTGGCGGCGTGGGCTCTCGCCGTTATCCGAGGCGGTCGAGAACGTCCTTGATCTTCAGCGCCGTCTTGTAGCGAATTGTGTCGATCGATAGCGCAGGACTCTTCAAGGCCGACGTTTCGGGGAGCGCCAGAAGAATGCGTTGTCCGGAGAACAGCCGTAGAGTGTTCTCCTTCTCGCGCAAGTACTCGGGCGTCCAGAAACCGACGATCTCCAGGAGCACCTCGCGGCCGTCTTCGTGCTGCAGCGTGAAGTCCGGGACAAAGACCCGTTGCCGCGCGTGAAGGATTTCCCCCTCGCGGATGAGCTGCCAGCCGTTTCTTCGATCGGATCCCCACTTTCTCGCGAACGCGGCCTCCACGCCGGAATCGAATTCCTCAGGTTCGGAAAGGTGTCCTTGAAGGCCGTCTCGCGGAGACAGTTCCAGCCGGCTCTTCCAGCCGCCGCGGTTCCTCTGGAGCAGCGCCGTCAGGCGCCAGCCCCGGCACGCCAGCAGGGCAGGGAGAAACTCTGCCATCGCCACTCCGTAGCGGCGTGTCTCGCGGAGAACGGACGCCGGACCGTCAAACTCGATGCGATACTCGCGAGACGCCGGCTCCTGGTAAATGCGGTGGAGCAGACGCGCGAGCTTCGCCTGGCGGAGGATTGTGCGGAAATCCTCTCTGGCCCACACCGTCAGCTTCACGGCCCGGTACAGGGCCGCCTGTGTCTGTGCAACGTTATATCGCGACAATAGCGCCCGGGCATCCGGGTAGCCGTGGAAGGTCCGAAGGGTGTGGAATTCCATCACATCCGAGAAGAGGCGACGATCGATCTCATCCCACGTCGAACCGAGCTCCTCCGCGATTCGCTGTTTCACGTCGGCTACGTCGTGCTCGAACAGCCGATCGCGGACCGAGACGAGAGGATGGTTTGGAGCTGCCAGCCGGAACACCTGGCGCCGCAGGGCCGGCGCTTTCCCGTGGGGATCGCTGTCAAAGTCCGACACGTCATCCAGCAATTTGCAGAAGGCCTCGATCCGGCGCGTCGGACAATCCGGTTCCTCGTCCAAGATTCGATAGATCGCCTGATGCAGGGCCTGGCGCGTCAGCCCGACTCCCTCGCGATAGACCTCCAGCATCCTCCCGGCATGCTGGAGGTAGTGACCGTGGCGGAGCTGCGAAAGCCGGTCCGGCCTTGCCTTCCCGCCCTCAAACTCGACGATGGCTTGTTCGGACGTAAGCATCGCTCTTTCTCCTGAGGCGCGAACGTGTCTCCTCGCGCGTCTCGGCGCAGACGACTTCGTAGAGAACGGCCCGCTCGTCGCCTTGACGACGGAGTATCCGGCCCAGCCGTTGCTTGGCCTGACGAATCGATCCCTTGCCTCCGATGACCACGGCCACCTTGGCGGCGGGGATATCCACTCCTTCGTCCAGCACCTGGTTGGCGACAAGCACGGGGTAATCGCCTCGGCGGAAACCTTCCAGAACCTCCACGCGCTCCTTCTTTCGGCAATGGTTCAGAAGACACGGGACGAGGAACCGGCGTGAGACATCGCGCGCCATGGCATTCGTGCCTGTAAAGACGATCAGCCGCGTGCCTGCGTGAAGGCGGAAGAGGTCCTCCAGAACGCGAAGCTTCTCTTCAGCCCGATCTTCGATCGCCGTCTTGGCGTGGAAGGCCTTCTGTACGCGGCGCGATTCGGGATCCTTGCCGGCGTCCGAGCAGAGATCGTTCCAGGAATAATCGCGATCCTCTTTGACCTTGTCGTGCATGTAGCGGCGGATTTCACCGGACAGTGAGTCATAGTGCGACTGCTCGTCAGCCGAGAGATGGACGGGGATTCGGACGACATCGTAGTCGGCCAAGGTCCGGCCCCGGACGTGGGCAAGCGGCAGTGTGTAAACCGTAGGCCCGACCAGGTCCGCCAGATCCATATGCAGTCCGTCGCTGCGTTCCGGCGTCGCGGTCAGCCCGAGCCGCATCGGCGCGGCGGACATGCGCGCCGCGTCGCGTCGCAGCGGACCCGGCAGGTGGTGGCACTCGTCGAAGATGAGCAGGCCGAACAGCGCGCCGAGCTTCTCCATGTGGATGCAAGCACTGTCGTAAGTCGTCACGGAAACCGGCCGAAGGTTGTAGGTGTTGTCGCCGATGATACCCGCATCGTATCCGAGTCCGAGCCGGATGCGGTCGTGCCACTGGTACATCAGGTCCCTCACCGGCGCGACGATCAGCGTCGATACCGCCGTCTCCCACATGATCGCCAGCGCAACTTCGGTCTTTCCCGTTCCCGTTGGCATCACTACCACGCCTCGCCGGGGGGTTAGCCAGGCATGGACCGCCCGGTCCTGTTCCGGCCGCAGCGGCGGCAGGGAGACATAGGGCCAGTCGATCGGCTGCCATTGCGGGACGGCGTCTTTAAAGGCGATGCCGCGCTCGGTGAAAAGCTGTGTCACCCGGCTGTAGCCCGACGCATCGCATCGCCAGGCGCCCACACGGCCGTCCCAAGCCCACCCCGCCGGGGCGGGCGCGAAATCGCCGCGCGACACGTTGTCGAGCACCAATGTGCCCTCGACAAAACGAAGCATGGCCCCCTGTTCCGTGGTGTGCATGTGTTTCTCACGCCAGCCCGCGGTCGAAGTTCCCGATGTGGCCGGGCGGAGGGTTCTTCCCTGTTCGCAGCGCGCGCCAGAGGTCCAGGACTTCCGACGGCTTGTACGGCCGGTTGATGAAGTCGGCGCGCAAGGAGACGGCGCCCGCGGATTTCAGATCGTCCAGCCGGCTGCCGAGGCAGAACGGCTCCTTGCCGATCAGGATGGTCCGGCAGTCACGGTTCACGGCGATCACGTCGTCGCCGTGCGAGGAAGTCATTTCCAGCGGCTCGCGCCGGCATTTTGCCGGGCCGGGGCAGGGCAGGGCCTCGGCGCGAACGCACGTCTCGGAAATGAACAGCGGCGTGTCCTGGTAGACGATCACCGTCGCCTTCGCGCCGAACTCGGTCAGCAGCTTGCACATGTTGTCGAGCCCATCTTCGGGGGAGAGCGTGAAGCGCGAGGCGCCCATGTCCATGACTTGCCGAGCGGCTTCGGAGTTTGTCACATATACCGACCAATCCGTCGCCAAGTTTCCAGTTTCCAGTTTCAAGTATCTCCACCCGGCCACGTTCGCGATTTCCCACTTCGTCCAACCCGCCCGCTGGAGTTCGACAATCTTGCTCGCGATCTCTTCCTCCTCCCACTCGCGCGTGATCAGGGGGAGGGCGAGCCGGACGCGGTCGCGCGGCAGTTTGGCGAGCTTGGTCTTTAAGCGGTCAAGCGGATCCTGCGCGATCTCGACGACGACCTCTTCGCCCCAATCGTCTTCCGTGAAATCGTCCAGATGGCCGACGCGGTCTACCTTAATGGCCCACAGAAACCCCGAGTTTCCAGTTTCCAGTTTCGAGTTTCCACCACACACGCTGTCTTGCACTGTGCGCGTCTTCCCGGCCAGCGCTTCTCCACATCTCCTCTCCGCCTCCGCTGTCAGTTGCCGTCGCAGCTCGTTCATCTGCGACACCGGCACGAACAGCTTGTGCGGATTCTTCAGCTCGAGCCGGCCGAGAGCGAACGGCGTGTCGCCCAGTTTCTCGAAAGCGCCGCGGGCCGCGGCCTCGGTTTTCGCCACGTCCTTCGCGGGGCTGAACGTTCCGACGATCGTGACTTCCGCGCCGGCCCCCGATCTCGCTCTCAGCTTGTCCGCGGCGATTTCGATTGTGACATCCAGCGGGTGGCGGCTCCGGAACGCGCCCGGCTTGGGCCGGTCGAACGGATACTTCTGCTTCACGTCCTGCGAGGACGCGTGGTACACGGTCGCGCCGCGCGGGATCTCGGGATGCTCGTCCGGCAGGATGACTTCGACCGACGAGTTCGCGGGGGCCTCGAAGGTGTGCTTGTATTCGCCCGCGAGCCGCAGCGCGTCGACGGGAAAGCCGAACGGCTTGGCCTCGCCGGGAATGTCGATCTGGAGGCCGTCGTGCACTTCGATCGCGCGGTTGGTCCTGAACCGGAGTACGCGGTTGTCGATGACCATGTCCACCGTGCCGATGGGCGTGCCGCGATGGCCTACGGTTTCGCTGTCGACGACATCGTGCGCGTCGCGGGAGCGGGTGTAGAGTTCGGTCCACGGCCGGCTGAAGATGGTCTGGATGTCCGCCTCCAGCTCCTTCATTCCGGCGGGGGACAGCTTTCCGTCGATCAGCTTGCGGTAGTAGTTCGTCGTCGCGGCGACGTACAGGGAGCTCTTCATCCGGCCCTCGATCTTGAACGAGGTGACGCCGGCCTTGGCGAGCGCGGAGATTTCCCGGGGGAGGGCGAGGTCTTTCATGGAGAATACAAACCCACCCCTGCCTTCCGCCGGAACGTCGAACGCCGAACGTCCAACGCCCAACGTCGAACCCTGAACGCTGAACCCATCCCGGCATAGGTAGGCGCAGCGGCCGCGGTTGCCGCTGCGGCCGAGGCGGTGGGAGGAGAACAGGCACAGGCCGCTGTACGAGTAGCAGAGCGCGCCGTGGATGAACGTTTCGGTTTCGATGCCGGGGACGGTCTCGACGATTTCCCGGATCTCGTCGATCGTGAGCTCGCGGGCCAGCGTCGCGCGCGCGAACCCCAGTTCCTTGAGCGCCTCGACGCCGGCGCGGTTATGCACGGCCATCTGCGTGCTGCCGTGGAGGCGGAGCGCGGGGAAGTTTTTCTTCGCGAGGCGGAACACGCCGAGGTCCTGGATGATCACGGCGTCCACCCCGATGTCCGCGAGCGTGCCGAGCTGTTCGATCAGGCCGGGCAGCTCGTCCTGGAGAACGAGCGTGTTGAGCGTGACGAAGATCTTTCGTCGCGGCGCGAGCGAGTGGGCGTAGGCCGTGATCTCGTCGAGCTCTTCGGGCGTGAAGTTCGCGGCGTCGGCGCGCGCGGAAAACTGTTTCAGGCCGAGATAGATCGAGTCGGCTCCGTAGTGAAGCGCGGCGTAGCCGGCGTCGACGCTGCCGGCGGGGGCCATGAGCTCGGGTTTGGATGGCATGAGTGCGAGGCTACATCAAACAGGGTGAAAAAAGAAGCGCGGGGCTAAATGACTAATGGCTAATGACGAATGACGAGTGAATGACCGAATGTCGAATCTCGCCCATTCGTCATTGGTCATTCACTCGTCATTCGGGCTTGGGCATTCGGCATTGAGCCGCCGCTGATTTCACGCTTTTCTCATTGCCATCGAAACACTCGGCGGCATTATTAGGACCCGCCGCCGTTCCGGCGGTTGGACAGGGTTCGATCAGCAGCCGAAACAAAGGAGGGCATATGTTGCTCGGCATTCAGGACATCTGGGTCTGGCTCGCCTATATCCTCAGTATCCTCAGCACGGTGCTGTGCGTCGTTTACGGCCTCATCAACTGGAACAAGGGCGAGGAGCCCGTGAAGCCGGAAGATGTGGACTGGGCGAAGGAAGAAAAGAACGAAGTCGAGGACGCCGTTTAAGGCGGGAGGAGCAAGACCATGGATCTCTTCACTTTCACCGTTGTCCTGATCTACCTGCTGGCGACCGGATACCTGGGCTACCAGGGTTATCGGCAGACCAAGACCGCGGCGGACTACCTGGTTGCCGGCCGCAGCGCGCACCCCGTGATCATGGCGCTTTCGTACGGCGCGACGTTCATCAGCACGTCCGCGATCGTCGGCTTCGGCGGCGTGGCGGCGAACTTCGGCATGGGCCTGTTGTGGCTCACGTTCATGAACATCTTCGTGGGCATTTTCATCGCGTTCGTGGTGATCGGAAACCCGGCGCGGCACATGGGGCACCACCTGGACGCGCACACGTTCCCCGAGCTGCTCGGCAAACGTTACAACAGCAAGTTCATCCACGTGCTCAGCGCGCTGGTCATCTTCTGCTTCATGCCGCTGTACGCCACCGCGGTGATCATCGGCGGCGCCGAGTTCATCGGCCCGATCTTCCACGTGTCCTACGAAACCGCGCTCTACATCTTCTCCCTGATCGTCGCGGCGTACGTGATCGCCGGCGGTCTCAAGGGCGTGATGCTGACCGATGCGCTCCAGGGCCTGATCATGCTCGTCGGCATGGTCATCCTGATCATCGCGACCTACACGATGCTGGGCGGGATTGCCCCGGCCCACCAGGCGCTGTCCGACCTCGGCAGCCAGGTGCCCAAGTTCCTCGGCGCGATCGGTCACCAGGGCTGGACCTCGATGCCCAAGTTCGGCTGGTCCGCGGCCGGCACGGCGATGCCGCAGGCGGTTCAATATCACATGTGGTGGGTCATGGTGACCACGATTGTCATGGGCGTGGGGATCGGCGTGCTGGCCCAGCCCCAGTTGGTTGTCCGCTTCATGACGGTCAAGTCCAAGCAGGCCCTGAACCGCGCCGTCGTTTCGGGCGGCATCTTCATCCTGTTCATGACCGGTGTCGCGTTCGTCGTCGGCGCGCTCTCGAACGTCTTTTTCGCCCAGAAGGAAGTCATACGATGCCAGGTCGTCAGCGATAACGTGCTCATGGATCCGGGCGCGGACAAGAAGGCCAAGCTGTCGCTCGTCCCCGAGAATCCCGCCGAGGACATCAAGGCCCGCGCCGCCCGGTTCGTCAGCTACCGCCTGCCGGGCGAGGATGAGGAAGCTCCCCTGCGATACGTCCTTTGGACCGACAAGATGGTCATGAAGCGGAGCGACGACGGCAAGGCCGACCTGGTCGAGCCGCACCTGGTGTCCATCATGCGGAGCGTGACGCTGGGCACGACGATGCAGGGGAACACGGATACGATCATTCCGAAATTCATCAGCGGCGCGATGCCCCGCTGGTTCGGCATCATCTTCATGCTGACGCTGCTCGCCGCGGCCATGAGCACCCTCTCGAGCCAGTTCCATACCATCGGCACCGCGCTCGGGCGCGATATTTTCGAGCAGTCGGTGCATCAGAAACACTCCACGAAATCCATCCTGATCACCCGTCTGGGCATCGTGGTCGGCCTCATCGTTTCCGTGTGGATGGCCAAGACGATTCGCGGGAACATCATCGCGCTGGCGACGGCCATTTTCATGGGCTTGTGCGCGTCGTCGTTCCTGCCGGCGCTGGTGGGCGGGCTTTTCTCGAAGCGCATGAACCGGCCGGCCGCCATCTCGTCGGTGCAGATCGGGTTCCTGACCAGCCTGTTCTGGCTGGTGTTCGTCAACGGCAAGACCGCCGGCGGGCTCGGGATCTGCAAGGCCCTGTTCGGCAAGGACAACCTGGTGCCTCCGACCTGGAGCGTGACGTGGACCGTCGTGGACCCTCTGGTCGTTGCGCTGCCGCTGTCGATCCTGACGGCGATCGTTGTGATGCTGATCACGAAGCCGATGGACAAGGCGTACGCGGACTACTGCTTCGGCGGGCCGAAGCCGAATCCGTAAACAGTCTCAAGTCGGGCCCGTTTTCCAATCCTTGGAAAACGGGCCCTGTTTTTTTCCAACCCTTGGAACAATTTCCTGCCGCCATTTTTTCGCGGTAGAAACCGTTTTTTGTGGTTGTTTGGCCGCTCGTTTTTGCGAAGATGCATGCGTCGGAGCTCAAGCGGAGCCCAGTTTCAACACACAGGAGGGTCAGATGAGGAAGACGTGTTCGGTTGGGATGCTGGTGCTGCTTGCGGTCGTCATGATGAGCAGCTGGATGGCCTGGGGCGAGGAAGCGGAGAAGCCCGCGTTCCGCTGGGGAGCGGATGAACGCATTCGCGAGGAGTATTTCGACAGCCTGCCGATCAAGGCGGACCCGCCGGGCGAGACCCGCGGCGGCGAGAATAACTACTTCCGTTTCCGAACCCGGGTGTGGGGGGAGTACGATCCGTTTGAAAACGTGACCCTCAAAGTCCGCGCGGTCAATGAGTTCCGCGAGTGGGACCGGCCGGAGCAGTCTCCGACCATACAGCGCTCAAGCTACCGGTTCCCCGATGAAGTCGTGTTCGACAACCTGTATATTGACGTTCGTGACCTGTTCGGCGACACGCTGGACCTGCGGCTCGGACGCCAGGAACTGATCTACGGCACCGGCAAGGTCATTCTTGAAGGCACACCCAAGGACGGTTCGCGCACGATTTACTTCAACGCCGCGAAGGCCACGTGGAAGGGCGTGGAAGACACCACGATCGACCTGGTCGGCATTTATAACCCGTCCCTGGACGACCTCGCGATCAACGACGCGGACCGCGACCTGACGGGCCTCACGTCCGCCAACGACGACATGGATGAAAGCGGCGTGGTGCTGTACTTGAAGAACAAGTCGAAGAAGGAGCTCCCGTTCGAAGTCTACGGGATCTACAAGAACGAGAGCGACTGGAAGAGGACCTCCGGCTCCGGCACCAACGCGGTCACGACGAACATCGATGCGCTGGATCTCGGCACGGTCGGCTGCCGGCTGATGCCCGTGTTCTCAGATCGCCTGACGGGCAACCTGGAACTGGCCTATCAGTACGGCGAGCGCGGCAGCCAGGACGTCAGCGGCTACATGGCCGACGCCTCGGTTGCGTTTGCGCTGCCCGTCCTGGAGGACATGAAGCCTTCCGTGGACTGCGGCTGGTACTATCTCTCGGGCGACGATCCGGACACGTCGGATGACGAAGGCTGGAATCCGCTCTGGGCCCGCTATCCGCAGTACAGCGAGCTCTACGTATATTGCTTTGATGCCGACGGCGCCGGGCGCTGGTCCAACGTGTCCATGCCGCACGCGGGCGTGTCCCTGTCCATTGCGAAGTGGCTCAAGACTTCCGCGATGGTCGGCTACCTGTTCGCGCCGGAGGAAGACGGTCCGGGCGGCGGCGACGAGCGCGGCCTGCTCGCGGTCCTGAAGAATGAATTTACGATCAGCGAGTCGCTGACGGGGCACAAGGACCCGCTCAAGGGTCACCTGTGGGTGGAAGTGCTTGAGCCGGGCGACTACTACGACACGCAGGATGGCGAGACCGGCGTATTCGCGCGCTGGGAGCTTGCCTATTCGTTCTAGTGTGACGGTGCGGTGGATTCGATGTTAACCCACGCGTCCCGAATCCCCTTCCGGGGGGATTCGGGACGCGCTTGTGCAGTGAGGGCGCCATGATCTACAGCGAACGATTCGAGTGCATGAAGCGTGACGAGCTGCGCCTGGTCCAGGGCGAGCGTCTGAAGGACGCGGTGCGGCGCGCGTACGAGAATGTCCCGTTCTATCGGAAGAAGTTCGACGAGCACGGCGTCAAACCGTCGCACATCCAGTCCATCGACGACATCCGGAAGCTCCCGTTCACGATGAAGGATGACTTCCGCGAGACGTATCCTTTCGGCCTTTTTGCCGTTCCCCTTCGCGACATCATCCGCCTCCACGTCTCGTCCGGCACCACCGGCAAGCCGACGGTCGTCGGCTACACGCGCGAGGACCTCGATCTCTGGGCGGAGACCATCGCGCGCACGCTCGCGTGCGGCGGCGGCACGGCGGACGACGTCCTGCAGGTGGCCTACGGCTACGGCTTGTTCACCGGCGGCCTCGGCGTGCACTATGGCGGCGAGAAACTCGGCGCCACGGTCATCCCGATGTCCGGCGGCAACACGAAGAAGCAGCTCATGCTGATGCAGGATTTCGGCACGACCCTCCTGGCGTGCACCCCGTCCTACGCTCTCCAGATTGCGGAGGAGGCGGCGGCGGAGGGTATTGACCTGAAGAAGATGAAGCTCAGGACCGGCTACTTCGGCGCCGAGTCCTGGACCGAGGCGATGCGCAAACAGATCGAGCAGCGCCTGCCTCTGAAGGCGATCGACATCTACGGCCTCAGCGAAGTCATCGGCCCGGGCGTCGCGAGCGAGTGCCTGGAGCAGGACGGCCTCCATGTTTTCGAAGATCATTTCTACCCGGAGATCATCAACCCGGAGACCGGCGAGCCGGTGGAACCGGGCCAGAAGGGCGAACTCGTGTTCACCTGCCTGACCAAGCGGGCGATTCCGCTGATCCGGTACCGGACGCGGGACATCTCCTGCCTGAACGAACAGGCTTGCCCGTGCGGCCGGACCAGCCGCCGCATGGAGCGCGTCAGCGGCCGGACCGACGACATGCTGATCATCCGCGGCGTGAACGTCTTCCCGACGCAGATCGAGGAAGTGCTGATGAAGGTCGAGGGCGTTGAGCCGCAGTACCTGATCATCGTGGATAAGACGGGCACGCTCGCCGAGCTGGAGATCAAGGTCGAGGTCTCGGAAGGCATCTTCTCGGACGAGGTCAAGAAGCTCGAGGCGCTGCGGAAACGCATCTTTGACGAGATGCGGAGCATGTTGAGCATCTCGGCCAAGATCACGCTCGTGGAGCCGAAGAGCATTGAGCGGGCGCTGGGCAAGGCCAAGCGAGTCGAGATTCGGACGGTCAAATAAGAGGAGCAGAGATGAAGGTCAAACAGCTGTCCATTTTCATGGAAAACCGGGCGGGGCGTATGGCCGAAATCGCGCGTCAGCTGGGGGAGGCGCGCATCAACATCCGCGCGCTGTCACTGGCGGACACGTCCGATTTCGGGATCCTGCGCCTCATCGTCAACGATGTGGACAAGGCGATGAAGATTCTCAAGGACTCGGGCCACACGGTTTCGTTGACCGAGGTCGTGGCCGTCGAGGTTCCGGACAGCCCCGGCGGCCTGGCCAGCGTGCTCGAACCCCTGCGCGCCGGCGGCGTGAACGTGGAATACATGTACGCGTTTGTCGAAAAGGCGACGGACAAGGCCGTGGTCATCTTCCGGTTCGAGGATATCGACGCGGCGGTCAAGGTGCTGGCCAAGGCAAAGATATCCGTTCTGCCGGCGGAGACGGTGTACAAGCTGTAACGCAACGTGCTTGTTTCGTAATCGTAATCTTACTCGTACTCGTAATCCCGATGACGATGAGGATTACGAGCACGATTACGATCAGGAGAAAGAGCGCAGATTCATGACCACTCAACGCCCTGCCGTCGCCATCTGGGATCCCGAGCACGAGTGCATGCCCGCCTCGGACCTGCGCGAGCTCCAGCTTGAGCGGCTGAAGAAGATCGTCAGGAAGATGTGGAACAAGGTTCCCTACTACCGGCAGAAGATGCAGGTCGTTGGCGTCAGGCCATCGGACATCAAGAGCCTGGAGGACATTCAGAAGCTCCCGTTCACCACCAAGGACGATCTCAGGCTCTGCTTCCCGTACGATGCGTTTGCCGTCCCGCTTGAGCAGGTCGTCCGCATTCACGCGTCCTCCGGCACCACGGGCAAGTCCACCGTCGTCGGCTACACGCGCAAAGACCTGGACACGTGGACGAACGTGGTCGCGCGGTTCCTGGTTTCCGGCGGACTGACCTCGAAGGACATCGTTCACATCGCTTTTTCCTACGGGCTGTTCACCGGCGGCTTCGGCCTGCACTACGGCGTGGAGCGCGTCGGCGCGTCCGTGATCCCCGTCTCGGCCGGCCGGAGCGAGCGCCAGATTTCCATCATGCGGGATTTCGGTTCCACGGCGCTGGTCTGCACGCCGTCGTACGCGATCTACCTGGCGGAAGTCATGCAGGGTATGGGCGTGAAACCGGGCGACCTGAAACTGCGCCTCGGCTACTTCGGCGCGGAATCCTGGACCCAGAGGATGCGGCAGGAAATCGAATCCAAGATGGGCGTCTTCGCCACGGACAACTACGGCCTGAGCGAGATCATCGGCCCCGGCGTCTCGGGCGAGTGCGTTTACCAGAACGGCATGCACATCTCGGAGGATCACTTCTACCCCGAGCTGATCGATCCGGACACCTGCAAGCCGGTCGACGCGAGACAGGGCGGCGAACTGGTGGTCACGACGCTGACGAAGGAGGCGATCCCGCTGATCCGCTACCGGACCCGGGACATCTGCAAGCTGATGCCGGAACCCTGCCCGTGCGGCCGCACGACCGTCCGCATGTCCAAGATCAGCGGGCGTTCGGACGACATGCTGATCATCCGGGGCGTGAATGTCTTCCCGTCGCAGGTGGAGGAGGTCCTCCTCGACGTCAAGGGCACGCTGCCGCACTACCAGCTTGTGGTCCAGCGCGAGGGCGCGCTCGACAAGCTCGAGGTGCGCGTCGAGGTCTCCGAAGACTATTTCTCCGACGAAATGAAGAAGCTGCACGGGATGGAGAAGCTGATCGAGCACAAGCTGGAAAACCTGCTCGGCTTGCGCGCCGCCGTGAAACTCGTCGAGCCGAAGACCATCGAGCGGTCCGAGGGCAAGGCCAAGCGGGTCCTCGATCTGCGGCCCAAGGATTAGTCCGAAGTCCAAGGTCGAAAGTCCAAAGTTGAGTTCGCGACATTCCACCATCGTCGTCCACTTTGGACCTTGGACTTTAGACTTTGGACTTGTTAAGTTCTCAAGTCCTTTGCGAGGTATATTAGGACCGTGAAAACAAACCTTTGGCTCGGTGACGAAGCGATTGCGCAGGCCGCGATCGATGCCGGTATTTCCGGCGTCTTCGCGTATCCCGGCACGCCGTCCACCGAGATCACCGAATATATCCAGCAGTCCGCGGAGGCGCAGGAACGCGGGATCCGCGCGCGCTGGAGCTGCAACGAGAAGACCGCCATGGAGGCGGCCCTCGGTATGTCATTCGCGGGCAAGCGCGCCGTGGTCTGCATGAAGCACGTCGGGCTGAACGTGGCGTCGGATGCCTTCATCAACTCCGCGATCACCGGGGCGAACGGCGGGCTCGTGGTTGTCGCCGCGGACGATCCGTCCATGCATTCGAGCCAGAACGAGCAGGACAGCCGTTTCTACGGCTCGTTCGCCCAGATTCCCTTTTTCGAGCCGTCCAGCCAGCAGGAGGCCTACGATATTGTCCTCGCCGCGTTTGATGTGTCCGAGCGGCACGGGGTGCCGATTCTGGTCCGTTTGACCACCCGGATGGCGCACTCGCGGGCCGACGTGGTCCGGCGCGTCGATCGGCCGCGCGAGCAGAAGCCGGTGAAATTTCCGTCGGACTCGCGCCGGTTCGTGCTCCTTCCCGCGATTGCCCGCCGCAACTATGCGGAGCTGCTGGGCAAGACCCGGAATTTTGAGGAGGAATCCGAACACTCCGCGTTCAATGTGCTGGAGGAGGGCGGGGATCACAGCGTCGGCATCATCGCCTGCGGGATTGCCGCGAACTACGTGCGGGAGGTGTATGGCTCGAAGATTCCGCACCCGATGTTCCGGCTCGTGCAGTACCCGCTCCCGCGGCGCAGGCTGGCGAAGCTGATGCAGGCGTGCAAGGCGGTCATCGTGTTCGAAGACGGCTATCCGTTGGTCGAGGAACTGCTGCGCGGCGTCGGCGGCGCGCCGTGCGCGGTCAAGGGCCGGCTCGACGGGACGCTGCCGCGCGCCGGCGAACTGGACCCGCACAACGTGGCCCGTGCCCTGGGGCTGGTCTCGCAGCCCGCCGTCGAGGCGCCGCCTGAGATCGTTCCGCGGCCGCCGATGCTCTGCCCCGGCTGTCCGCACGCCAATATGTTCGATTATCTGCGGGAGGCCATTGCCGGCAGCCCGGGCGCGCGCGTGTTCTCCGATATCGGATGCTACACGCTCGGCGCGCTGCCGCCCTACGAGGCGATCAACTCCTGCGTGGACATGGGCGCATCCATCACGATGGCCAAGGGCGCGGCCGAGGCGGGGGTGCATCCGGCCATCGCCGTGATCGGCGATTCCACCTTCACGCACTCAGGCATTACGGGCCTGCTGGACGTCGTCGAAGATCGGACCGCCGTCACGGTGATCATTTCGGACAACCTCACCACGGGAATGACCGGGGGACAGAACAGCCCCGCGACCGGCCGGCTGGAACAGATCTGCGCCGGGCTTGGCGTCGAGCCGACCCACCTGCATATCATCGAGCCCCTGCCGTCGAACCATCAGTCGAACGTCGCTCTCTTGAAACGGGAGCTGGAATACAAGGGGCCGTCGGTGATCATCTCCAGGCGGCCCTGCATTCAAACAGGAAAGCGGTCCGGGTAGAACATGACAGCGCAGACGAGCCAGGACATCATCATTGCCGGAGTGGGCGGACAGGGCATTTTGACGATTTGCGCGATCATCGGCGGCGCCGCGCTGAACCACGGCTTGCACGTCAAGCAGTCGGAAGTCCACGGGATGGCCGTGCGCGGCGGGGCCGTCGTTTCGCATCTACGGCTGTCGAGCGGGTCGATCGCCTCCGACCTGATCCCTCTCGGCGCCGCGCACATCATCCTCTCCATGGAGCCGATGGAAGCCCTTCGCTACCTGCCGTACGCGCGCCGGGATGCCGTGCTGGTGACCAACCGGAATCCGGTCCGGACCGTTGCCGCGTACCCGGACGAGAAGTTGATCGAGGCCCGGCTGAAGGAGTGGCCGCACCACGTGCTCCTCGATGCGGAGAAGATGGCGCGGCAGGCGGGTACTGTGCGCGCCGTGAACAGCGTCATCCTCGGCGCGGCATCGGCATTCCTCATGATTCCCGAGGCGGACATGCGTTCCTATCTTGAGCGCTTCTTCGAGCGCAAGGGGCGCGATGTGGTGGACAAGAATCTCGCCGCGTTCGACATGGGGCGGGTGATGGCGAAATGAGTCCAAAGTTGAAAGTCCAACGTCCAAGGTGGGATGATGCGACTTTGGACTTTAGACTTTGGGCTTTGGACTTATACTCGCCTCATGATTCCTGATCTCCAATCCAGCATCCTGTGCGACGACGTGCGGCAGGAGCGCAACGGCAAGTTCATCCTGATCGGGCTCTTCGACGCCATTGGCGCGCCGGCCTTTCCTCTCATCTACCCGAGGCTGTTCATGGTCACGCGCTGGTGCAGCGGGGAGGGCCTTTTCAAGCAGCGTACCCGCATTCTGAAGCCCGACGGCACGACCGTTCTGGTCGAGGGAAAGGATATCCCGGTTCAACTTCCCGGCCCGGAAGCCACCGCGACGAACGTGGAGGCTTTCATGAACGTGGCGTTCAAGGAAGAGGGCGCGCACTGGATTGAAATTCTGCTGGATGGCGATCTGAAAATCCGCTACCCGCTCCGCGTCAGCAAGGTCCAGCCGCCGCCACAGCAGCCGCCGGGACCGGCTGCGGCCTAGACGCTCTCGGATTCGACCAGTCGGATGGTCTTCGGCTTGGACATCTCGGCCATCAGTTTGTCCGATTCCTGCAGGTGCGTCTTCAGCGCCGTGAGTGTCTGCTTGAACTCCTCGGCCGCCGTGACGCCCTTCAGCGCGGTGTCCACCGATTCCTGCAGGCGAAGGATCTTGTGAATTTCCTTTTCGAGGTCCGCGATCTTCCCGAGCTGGGCGGTGAGCGATGCGTTGGCGGTCTGGAATTTCTCGTTGTGCTCCGCCAGCACGGTCTTCATGTGAGACGGCACCGCGCCCAGGGCCTTTTCCATGCCCTGGTTGTGCGTGACGAGCATGTTCTTCATCTTGTCCGCGTTGGTGCTGAGTCCGTTCGTCAGGTCCGTCACGACCGTCGCGAGCGCCTTCTCGGTATCCTTCAAATCCGTGGTGGTTGCCGCCGCCGCGCTCATCCATTTCTGGACCAGCTGGGACTGGCTTTCCGTCAGCATCTTCTGGAGCCGTTCGACCTCGCCCGCGGCGCTTGAAATGACACTCTCGACGGCTTTCCTCATCGCGGTCGCCGCCTGCTCGGGCTGGGGGACGTGGCTCTTGAACGTCTTCTCGATCGCGGCACCCAGCACCCCGCCAAGGTCCGCCGCGGTGATCGAGGTCTGCGGCAGGTTGGCCGGCAGTTTGATCAGCAGGCGGTCCTCGATGTAGCTGTCCACGCGGTTGACAATCATCTGGCGGGCGAGGGCGACGAATCCAAGGGCCAGCAACGCCCCGTACGTCAGCCAAAGGTGCCCGCCGATGCCCAGCGCAACCGCGATCAGCAGGAGGACAAAAATCATTCCCGCGCGCATCGGCGCGCGAGCCCGGGCGCTTTGGTGCGCGGCGAGTTCGGTGACCTGCCGCGCGCTGCCGCCGCCGCTCCACGCTTCCATCAGGTTCATGCAGCGGCGGGTAAAGGCGTCTTTGCCCTTGAGCGTGCCCAAGTGGTCCTTCACCCCGGCGCGATCGGGGACGCTGAGAATGGAGGGAATCGGGTCCTTGCGCAGAGAGAACGCCTTGGCAAGGATGTCGAACGCCTGGAGCAGCAGGTACAGCCACGCGAATCCAAGGCTGATGCCCGTCATGATCAGGGAGAGGCGCTCGTTGAAACTTTCGCTGTTCAGCAGGTCGTACGGCAGGCAGCCCACGGCGAGAACCGGCAGACTGTTATGTAACTGACCGATGACGTTGTTCAGCATCATGGGGGACCCCCTTGAGATGTTCCTTTACGGCCGTAAATATAAAGAGATGCGTCAAGATTGTCAAAGGCGCTGAACCGCCGCTATGATCGCCCTCTTCATGAAGGCGGAAACGCGGAGTGTGGTTCACGCGCTTGTCGTGGCGGCGATTTTTCTGGGATTGCCCGCCGTGGCAGGGTTGGAAGTTTGTGCAGCCGATTTTCCAACGCTTGGAAAAACAGGCCGTCTTGCGGCCATACCCGGTGGGTCGTTTGTCATGGGAAGCCGGGTAGGCGGCCCGGACGCCCAGCCCCGCGAGGTGCGGGTGGAGCGATTCCGGATCGGCTGTTTCGAGGTCACGGTTCGCGAATTCGTGGACTGCCTCAATGCGGGCGGGGTGACGAACTGGCCCGGCTCGCCGCAGATTGTAAAGCGCGGCTCCGGCTATTCCGCGTGTTGGTTCCAGGCCCCGAAACCCGTGGCGTACGTCAGCGCGGCGGACGCGGAGAATTATTGCCGCTGGCTGTCGGAACAGACGGGCAAGACCGTTCGTCTTCCGACGGAGGCGGAGTGGGAATACGCCGCGCGGGGCGGGATTCGCCATGCGCGTTACCCGTGGGGCTGGGGCAAGCCCGAGGGGCGCGCGTGCTTCAACGACCGGGCGGCTTCCCACGTCGGTTCGTTTGAACCGAATTCTTTTGGGCTGTACGATATGGCTGGAAATGTGTTCGAGTGGTGCCGTTCAGAGTCGGGCGATCGTGTGCCGGCGCGCGGCGGAAGCTGGGGGGAAAAGGATCCCCGATTCCTGCGGGTCTTTCATCGGGTCCTTTTTCCGCGGGACTATCGTGACGCGGATGTCGGATTCCGCGTGGTGGTGGAAGAGGAACCAGGTCCGTGAAATACAGGCTCAAACACATTGTCGAATACGCCGCCTTGCGCGGGACCGGCGCACTGATCCGGATTTTGCCGTACCGCGCGGCGCTCGCGCTGGTGTGGTGCCTCGCGCTGATCAGTCGCCTCTTCCTCGGCAAACTCATGCGCCGGACACGCGCGCGGTTGAAGCAGGTGTTCGGCGCCCGGTTCAACGAGCGTGAGCGGGCGGGCATTGCCTGGCGCGCGTGGCGCAACCTGTGCTTCAACGCGGTCGAGGCCATGCGCGTCCAGTCGATGACGCTCGACTGGGTCCGCAAAGTGATCCACGACCAGGGCACCCCGCCCGTGTGGGCTCGTGTCAACGCGGGACAGGGTGTCGTGGTGGCCGTGTGCCACATGGGCAACTGGGAACTGGCAGGCGTCGCCGCGTGCCTCATGGGACTGCCGATGATGACCATCGCGCGCCGGCAGAAGAATCCGCTGGCCGACCGGTTTCTCGACCGAATCCGGGAGGCGACCGGCCTCGATGTGATCTACTACGGCTCGAAGAGGCTGGCGGAAGTCGTGCCCGCGCTGCGCCAGGGCAAGGTGCTGGCGATCCTGCCGGACCTGCGCGCCAAGACGGACAGCGTGCGCGTGGAGTTTCTCGGGATCGACGCCGATCTGCCGACCGGAATGGCCAGATTCGCCCGCGAGGCCGGCGTGCCGATCATTCCCCAGCTCGTTCTGCGGAACGGGTGGAGCCGGCATTCCTGGCAGGCTTTCGAGCCGATCGCCCCCGACCCGGCCCTCGACGAGGGTGAAGTCCCCCGCGTAGCGCCCCCCGTCGGCGATCCGCACCGACGTCCGGGGACGGACCGTGATCTTGCCCTCCGGCCCGTGGACGTGCACCTCGTTGTAGGAGAAGGAGGCC
>CALMZY010000062.1 GCA_937870865.1 uncultured Lentisphaerota bacterium
TGATGGTGGCGCCCGGCGGGGTCGTGCGGTTGCGGTACACGGCGATCATCACCGCCGACCACGCGAAGACGGCGAAGACGATGATGAGCGCGTAATACGTACGAATGAATGTAAACAGTCGTTTCATGCGCCGAACTTGAAACTTGAAACTTGAAACTTGGAACTCACATCTCCCCCCTGATCTTCCCCTCCACCTCGTCCATCCGCTTCAGCGCCTGCTTGCAGCCGAAGACGCGCTTGTCGGTGGGGTATTCCTTGATCAGCTTGTCGTAGTACATCCGCGCGGTGTCGAAATCGCCGCATTCGAACTCCGCGATCGTCGCGATGTTCCAGTACTGCCACGAGAACTCGTTGAACGGGTTGGCCGGGTCGATCTCCGTGTTGTTCAGCGAATCGATCTCCGCCTGCAGCCGCTTCTCCGGCTCGTCCAGCGTCGTGCAGCCCACCGCGATCAGCGAATACGCGGGCCCGCGGAACGGCGTGTTCGGATCCTTCACGAACTCCTCGAGCTCCCGGATGGCCTGCTTCGTCTCCGCCGGCTTGAGCGAGGCGATCAGCGTGGACATCTTGTAGATGAAGGCCTCCTTGGCCGCGAGGTGGCCGGGGTGCTGGTCGATGATCTGCTGGTAGGCCTTGCGGACCTCGTTGTAATCCGGCTCCTCGCCGACCGGGACGAGATGCTTCAGCCGCGCGAGCGCGAGCCGGCTCCAGATGGCCGTTTCGCTCTTCGGCGCCAGCCGGATGATCTGCTCGTACAGCTCGCGCGCCTTCTCGACGTCCTCGCCGGGCCGGCGCAGGTTCCAGGTGGAGGCAAGGCCGTACAGGGCCTGGAGGTGCAGATCGTCAGTTTCGGGGGTTTTCGCCAGCGCCTCTTCGAACCGCGCCACGGCGCGGTCAAACTCGCTCAGCGTGAATTCGTTCCAGCCGGATTTGATGAGATCGTGGGGGTCTGCGGTCGTTTGCGGTGCGGCGCACGCAGCCAGCCAGAGCGCGCAGGCCGAAGCACCCAGGATTCGGAGCCATGAAAGCATAGCGACAGAAAACACTGCCAGATTCGCGGTGTTAAGAGCGAGTTAATTTTTCCAAGCCTTGGAAAAACGGCCCGTTTTTTTTCCAAGGTTTGGAAAATATTTTCATTTTTTTCCGGAAAACCGTCCCTCTCGTTTCTTTCTATTAGTAGACGCGATTTCGCCTTCGCCCTGAGGCTCAGGCCGAAGGGAAATCGCGTCTACGAAGAGAAAGGAGGAGAGAGAGGGCAGAGACCGACCTTGAATGTTGGGCTCTCGTTGGCTAGAGTGCCCGGGTTTTCCAAGGTACAAAAATACCCGTGAACAGGCCGAAAATACTGGTTATTGGCAGCGGCGGGCGCGAGCACGCGCTGGCGTGGAAACTGGCCGGCGACACCTGCCGCCCGGACGTTTTCTGCGCGCCCGGAAACGCCGGAACCGCCGGCGTCGGCACGAACCTCGACATCGCCGCGACGGATATCGACAAGCTGCTGGCGTGGGCGAAGGCGAACAAGCCGTGCCTGACGGTCGTGGGCCCCGAAGCGCCGCTGTGCGACGGGATCGTGGACCGCTTCAACGCCGAGGGCCTGAAGGTCTTCGGCCCGTGCCAGGCCGCGGCCCGCCTCGAGGGCAGCAAGGTTTTCGCCAAGGAAGTCATGCTCGCGGCCGGCGTGCCGACCGCGAAGTACGCGCGGTTTTCGAGCGCGGCCGAGGCCAAGTCTTATATAAGGAAAGAAGGCGCGCCGATCGTGATCAAGGCGGACGGCCTGGCCGCCGGCAAGGGCGTCACGGTGGCGGCGACGGTCGAGCAGGCCGAGGCGGCTGTGGACGAAGCGCTCGTGCAGAAGGCGTTCGGCGATGCCGGCGCGACCGTGGTTGTCGAGGAATGCCTGCAGGGCGAAGAGGCGTCGATCCTCGCGCTGATCGACGGCCGCAAGATCGTGATGCTGGCGTCGTCGCAGGATCACAAGCGGATTTTCGACGGCGACGAGGGGCCGAACACGGGCGGCATGGGCGCGTACTCGCCCGCGCCGGTCGTGAAGGAGGATTTGTGGCCCGTCATTCGCGAGCAGGTTTTCGAGCGGACGCTCCGCGAGCTGAACAAGCGCGGCATCGACTACCGCGGCGTCTTGTACGCCGGGCTGATGATGACGAAGGCCGGGCCGAAGGTTCTTGAGTTCAACTGCCGGTTCGGCGATCCCGAGACGCAGGCGATCCTGCCGCGCTGGGACGGCGACCTGCTGCCCGCGCTCGAGGCGTGCGCCGACGGCGCGCTGGGCGAAGGCATGGTACGCTGGAAGCCCGAGGCGTGCGTGTGCGTCGTCATGGCCGCCGGCGGATACCCCGGCAGCTACGGCAAGGGCGACGCCATCGACGGACTTGCCGACGCGGCCGCGATGAAGGATGTTGTCGTGTTCCACGCGGGCACCAAGCTGGCGGGCGGGAAGGTGGTCACCGCCGGCGGCCGCGTGCTGGGCGTGACCGCGCTCGGCCGCGATCTGCGCGCGGCGGTGGATAACGCGTACAAGGCGGTCGGGAAGATCAAGTTTGCGAAGGCGCATTGGCGGAAAGATATTGCAGGGCGTGCACTGAGCGTTCGGAATGACTAATGACGAGATCCGAATGCCTAATGAATGTCCGAATGACCAATGAACGAATTCGGCATTCGGCCACTAGACATTCATTCGTCATTAGTGCTTAGGCATTCGTCATTGAGAGAAACGAGGGACCACATGAAGAAAGTGAAACAGACGCCTCCCGTCGCCGTCCTCATGGGCTCGGACTCCGACTGGGAGACCGTCAAGGAAACGGTTCAGACGCTGAAGCAATTTGGAATTGGGAACGAGGTTCACGTGATCTCCGCGCACCGGACGCCGGAGCGGGCCTTCGCGTTCGCGAGCAAGGCGGCCGGGCGCGGCATCAAGGTCATCATCGCCGCGGCGGGAAGCGCCGCGCATCTCGCGGGGGTCATTGCCGCGCACACGACGCTGCCGGTCATCGGCGTTCCGATGAAGGGCGGGGCGCTGGACGGTCTCGACGCGCTGCTTTCCACGGTGCAAATGCCCGCGGGGGTTCCCGTGGCGACCGTGGCGCTCGGCAAGGCCGGCGCGATCAATGCGGCGCTCCTCGCCGTGCAGATGTTGGCGCTGGGCCGCGCGGACCTGCAGAAGAAACTGGCCGAGCACAAGAGCCGGCTGAAGAAGAAGGTGGACGAGGGCAACAAGCGCTTGAGCGTCCACAGGAAGGCGGATGCATGAAACAACATTTCTTCGCTCTTTTGTCTTTCGCCCTTGGTACGGGAATGTTGTTTGCCGGGGAGCCGGGGCCCGTGTTTTCGAATGACGTGGTCCAGGCGGTAAAGGATGTTGTGGTTGTCCTTCAGAAGCACGGCCTGCCCTTTGACGCGCGCAAGGCCTGTGATGCGGCCGTCGACGCGGTGATCCAGGTGGCGGACCCACGGGGGCAGTTGATGTCGGATGCCGATATCCGGCGGATGACGGAAGAGGACAAGGGCATTCGCTATGAAGCGGGCATCCGTGTGTCCCTGACGAACAAAACGTTTGTCATCAGCGAGATGCGGGAAGGTTCGGAAGCGGACAAAGCCGGCCTGCGCGTGGGGGAGGTCCTGCAGGAAATCGACAAAGGGAATATCGAGGGGTTGAGACTTTCGGAGGTGCAGGAACTGCTTCGCGGGCAGGCCGACCAGGCGGTGTCGGTGAAAGTCCAGGACACTAACGGCGTTGCTCGCGAGATCGAGGTGAAGCTCGATCCGGTTGAGGCCGGTGCCGTTGGAGTCGCGGAGGAATTGCCCGCCAATCTCTGTTACCTGAAGCTAAACGGCATCTACGGGCGTTCGGGAAAGGACATCGTTTCCCTGTTGCGAGGCTGGGCTGAGACGGGCCGGTCCGGCGTGGTCATCGACCTGCGCGGCGCGGGCGGGGCGGACGCCCAGGGCGTGGCCGACACGGCCGGGCTCTTCGCGGAATCCGGTTCGCTCCTGTTTGCATTTCGCGACGCCCAGGACCAGGACCTCGGTGTGTACAGGTCCAATTCGTCCCTGCTTCTCAACATCCCGGCGATGGTTCTGATCGACGAGGAAACCCGCGGCGCGGCGGAGGTGCTCGCGGCGGCTTTGGCGGGGAGCACGCGCGGCGTCATGCTGATCGGCTCCGTTTCAAGCGGGGATCCGCTCGTTCGCGAGGTGCAGGAGCTTCCGGACGGCTCGCATCTGTACCTGGCCACGAGGAAGCTCGTGGTGGCTGACGGTAAAAGCTACAACGGCAGCGAAGGCGTAAAGCCGGACTTGGTGGTCGCGCCGGCGGCCGCGCCGGATAACGAGTATGAGCCGGAGCCGCCGGTCGATCCGGTCCGGGAATTGTCGAGCGAGGAGAAGGAAGACAGGCTGCTTCGGGATCGCGTTCGGGGCGACGAAACGCTGCGCCGCGCTGTGGACGTCCTGCTGGGGCTGAAGGCGCTGAATATTCGCGGAGTGGAGAACGCTGAAAACCCTACGCATTGACCCCAGTCAGCCGGATCCCGGGATCATCGCCGAGGCTGTCTCCGTGCTGGCGCGCGGCGAACTGGTGGTGATTCCGACGGAGACCGTGTACGGGCTGGCGGCCGATCCGCGGGTACCCGGCGCCGTTGAGAAGATCTACGGGGCGAAGGAGCGGGCGGAGTCAAAACCGGTTGCCTTCCTGGCGGCGGACACGGAACAGATCGCGGCGCGCGGCGCCGTGATGGAGCCCGCCGCGGTCCGCCTGATGCGGCGGTTCTGGCCGGGTCCGTTGACGCTTGTTTTGAAGACGCCGGCCGGCTTTGTCGGGTTCCGCGTTCCGGACTATCCCGTGGCGCTCAGCCTGCTGTGGCGGGCGAAATCGGTGCTCGCGGTGACCAGCGCGAACCGCAGCGGAGACACGCCCGCGCTGACGGCGGAGCAGGCGGCCGAGGCGCTGCGAGACCGGGTTGCGCTGGTGCTGGACGCGGGCGAATCGCCCGGCGGAGTGCCGAGTGCGGTTGTCAAAGTGGATGGCGACAGCGTGAGTGTTTTGCGGGAAGGCGCGATCCGGCGGGACGAGATCCTGCGGGTGGCGGCGGTGGGTGGATTGACATCGTAATCGTCCTCGTCGTCGGTCTCGTCCTCGATTGATTCTTCGAGGACGACGACGAGAGCGAGGACGAGAACGATCGGACTATGACACGGATTCGTTTTGAATGAAGTCGAAACCCGAACATATTCTCTTCGTCTGCACGGGCAACGTGTGCCGCAGTCCGATGGCGGAGTACATTTTGCGCAACCGGCTGGGCGAAGATTCCCCTGTGACGGTTGAGTCGGCCGGGGTGATGGCTCCGCAGGGCATGCCGGCGAGCGAGGGCGCGGCACAGGTTCTGGCCGAGTGGGAGATCGACATCGGCCGGCACCGCAGCCGGATGCTGACACGCCAGTTGGCGGATGCCGCCACGATGATCGTGGTGATGACCGAACAGCATATGAAGGATGTGCTTTCGGCGTTTCCCGGCGCGCGAGGGCGCGTCTTCGTGCTGAAATCGTTCGGCACGTCGCGAGGGGTGGCGGATGTTGCCGACCCGATCGGCATGCCCGTGAGTTTTTACCGGCGGGTGAGGGACGAGATTGCATCGGCCATTTCGGACATGATGTTGTACATGATTGAACAAGGAGTGCTTAAAAAGCCGTCTCCAGAAAGAAGGTTGAGCAAAATGAAAATTGCCATTGGCGCGGATCACGCGGGTTACGAACTCAAGGAAACCGTGAAGAAGCTTCTTGCGGCGAAGAAGATCGACGTGGAGGACGTCGGCTGCTTCAGCAAGGACTCGGTCGACTATCCGGACTATGCCTGCGATGTGGCGCGCAAGGTTTCCGAGGGCGCGGTGGAGCAGGGTATCGTGATCTGCAACACGGGCATCGGGATGAGCATGGCGGCCAATAAATTTCCCCGCGTGCGCGCGGCGCTGTGCACCAACAGGAACATGGCCCAAATGGCTCGCGTACACAACAACGCGAACGTCCTTGCGCTCGGAAGCGCCGTGATTTCCGTGGAGGAGGCCGGCGCGATTCTCGACGCGTGGCTGACTTCCCGCTTCGAGGCGGGCGGCCGGCACGAGCGGCGCGTGAACAAGATGGGCGCGTGCGAGACGAGCAATTCCGAGCCGGTGGCCCTGTGCGGCAGCGATCCGGAGCTGTACGCCGCGATCAAGGCCGAGACCCGGCGTCAGAGCGAGAACATCGAGCTGATCGCTTCCGAAAATTACGTCAGCCAGGCCGTGCGCGAGGCGCAGGGGTCGGTGATGACCAACAAGTACGCCGAGGGTTATCCCGGCAAGCGCTGGTACAACGGCTGCGAGTTCGTGGACGTGGCGGAGCGGCTTGCCATTGACCGTGCGAAGCAGCTCTTCGGCGCGGAGCACGTGAACGTTCAACCGCACAGCGGAAGCGGCGCGAACATGGCGGTGTACTTCGCGGTCCTCCAGCCGGGCGATACCATTCTCGCGATGAGCCTGGCGTGCGGCGGACACCTGACACACGGTCACAAGGTCAATTTCTCCGGCCGGTTCTTCAACGTGATCCACTACGGGGTCGACAAGGAAACCGAGCAGATCGATTACAACGAGGTCGAGACGCTGGCGAAGGAACACAAGCCGAAGCTCATCTGCGCGGGCGCAAGCGCTTATTCGCGGATCATCGACTTCAAACGGCTTCGGCAGATCGCGGACGAGGTGGGCGCGTACCTGATGGTGGATATGGCGCACATCGCGGGGCTTGTGGCGGCGGGCCTCCATCCGAATCCCGTTCCCCTGTGCGAATTTGTCACGACCACAACGCACAAGACCCTGCGCGGCCCGCGCGGCGGAATGATCCTGTGCCAGGCCCGCTTTGCACAGGACATCGACCGGCAGATCTTCCCCGGCGTGCAGGGCGGTCCGCTGATGCACGTCATCGCGGCCAAGGCGGCGTGTTTTCTCGAGGCGCTTCAGCCGGCGTTCAAGGAATACGCCGCGCAGATCGTGAAGAACGCGAAGGTGATGGCCGCCGCGCTGGAGAAGGCCGGCCTGCGGATCGTATCCGGCGGGACGGACAACCACATGATGCTGGTGGACCTGCGGCCGGTCAACGTCACCGGGAAGGACGCGGCGACCGTTCTCGACAAGGCGCAGATCACGGTCAACAAGAACTCCATTCCGTTCGACACGCAGAGTCCCTTCGTGACGTCGGGAATCCGCGTCGGCACGCCCGCGGTGACGACACGCGGCATGAAAGAGCCGGAGATGCAGAAGATCGCCGGGTTCATCACCGAGATTCTGCGCAACGCCCAGGACGAACAGGCGGTGGCCAGGGTTCGGGCGGACGTGCTGGCGTTCACGGCGAAATTTCCGGTGCCGTAGGGAGGAATGGAGTGGTGGAGTACTGGAGTGACGGGTTGTCCAGCACTCCACCGCTCGATCACTCCATTGCTCCAGTTCTTCACCCCTCATCCAGCGTGTGCCGGATGCGTTGAGCGAGAAGCTCGCGCGTGAACGGTTTCTGGATCAGGCGGACCTTGCCGAGGGCGACGCCGCGTTCCACGATCGTGCTTTCCGTAAAGCCCGAGGTGTAAATCACCTTGATGCCGGGTCGCATTTCCAGCAGGTTTTCGACCATTTCCGGGCCGCCCATTTGAGGCATGACCACGTCCGTGAACACGAGATCGATCCTGCCGTTGCATTTCGCAACAAGTTCCAGTGCTTCCTTGCCGTTGGCGGCCTCCAGCACGCGATAGCCAAGCGAGCGCAGGATGCGGCAGCTCAAATCGCGGACGACTTCCTCGTCCTCCACGACAAGGATCGTTTCTGTTCCCTTCTGGAGTTTCTCCTCCAGTTCCACCGGCACCGTGTCGGCCGTGGTGATCACACGGGGCAGCCATATCCTGATTTCCGTCCCCGCGCCGAGCTCGCTGCTGATTTCGATGTGTCCGCCGCACTGATTGACGATGCCATAGACGGTTGCCAGGCCGAGGCCGGTCCCCTTGCCCTTGGGTTTCGTGGTGAAGAACGGCTCGAAGATATGGCTCAGCACCTCCCGGCTCATCCCTGCGCCGTTGTCCCGGACGGAGAGTTGGAGGTAGTCGCCCGGCTGGACATTGAGGCGTGTTTTGCAGAACTTCTCATCCAACGTGTCGCGTGTCGTGCGGATTGTCAGCTGGCCTCCGCGCGCCATGGCGTCCCGCGCGTTGATGGCCAGGTTCATGATGACCTGCTGCAGCAGGCCCGGGTCCATACGCACGCAGCCGGCCTCATCGTCGAGGAGGGTGATCAACTCGATATCCTCGCCGAGCGCGCGCCGCAGGAGCTGGTTCATCTCCACGATCACGGCGTTAGGGTCCAGGATGCGGATCTCGACGATCTGCTTGCGGCTGAAGGTCAACAGCTGACGGGTCAGGTTGGTGGCGCGCTCGCCCGCGCTGACGATCTGCTCGACGGCGTGCCGGAGCGGATCGTTCTCTCCGAGCTGGTCGAGAACCATGCTGCCGAACCCGAGAATGGCGGTCATGATGTTGTTGAAGTCATGCGCGATGCCGCCGGCCAGCCGGCCAATGGACTCCATCTTCTGCGCCTGCAGGTACTGCTCCTCCATCTGCAATTCGCGCGTGACGTCGCGCTGGACGCTGACGTAATTGACAATCGACCCGTCCTCGTCGCGGGTGGGCGTGATGATGGTGTCGCATGTGAAAATGGAGCCGTCCTTCTTCCTGTTCTGCAGCCGTCCCCGCCAGGCCTGTTTCGTGGACAGGGTGGTCCACATGGATTTGAAGAGCTCGGGATCGTGCCGACCGCTCTTGAGGAGATTCGGATTCTTTCCCATCACCTCGGTGCGGGCATACCCCGTGATGCGTTCGAAGGCGGGGTTGACATACAGGATGGCGCCCTTGGTATCCGTGATGATGACGGCGTCCGTCGTCTGCTGGATGGCCATCGCAAGCTGGGCACGTTCCGCTTCGAACTTCTTTCTCAGCGCGATGTCGTGGACAAACACGAGATCGGCCGGCTTGCCGTCGTGCGTGATCACCGCGGCGTTCATCTCCACGGGGACGGGGGTCCCATCGGCCGCGACCAGGACGGTTTCGTACGCCTGCGACACATGTTCGCCCGCCATGCGGCGGCGATAATTCTCGGCGACGCGGGGCAGTTCGGGCGGATAGATGAACTGGTTGAACGACATGCCGGGCGTGATGGTGTTGTAGTACCGGGTCATGCCGCGGAACTTGTTGTTCGCGAAAACGACCTTTCCGTCCTGGATGACGACGATTCCGTCGAGCGCCCGCTCGACCACGTTTCGGTATTTTTCCTCGCCCTGCCGCAGGGCCTCCTCCACCTTGCGCCGCTCGCCCATCTCCAAGATCAGCGCCGAATGATTCAGGCAGGCTTGAAGCGACACGGTGAACTTGGAAATGACATTCCGGTACTGGTTCAGGTACTCCTCGCTGAACGGCTTGTCGCGCGTGATGGAGAAAAGCTTCAGCAGGCCGATGTTGCCGAGCTTGAACAGGGCGAACACGCCTTTCTCGATCCTCTTCTCGGTGATCACGCCGGCGAATTCCTTCTGGGTCGAGGCGATCGACATGGCGTCGCGCGCGCCGAACATCGTCAGGATCGGATGCCCGGCGGGAATCGAGTGCTCGCGGGCCCGGAACTTCGGAATGGAGTACACCAGGCTGAGGGAGTCCGCATCCTGGCTGACGGGGGACACATCGTTCAGCCCGCGCATGTTCCGCGCCCGGATCCACACGGATGCGTAGGCCAGGTTTTTTCGCGCCAGGAGCGTCCTCAGGAATCGCGAGCAGGTGGTTTCAACGTCGAGGGATTGCCCTATCGAGAGCGACAGCTCGTAGAGAATCGATATCTCGCGCACGATTCGGCTGGATGGGTCATTCGGCATGGTAAAGGACTCCGACGACAATGGTCTTGTTGAAAAATTCGATATACCCGTCGCCGTAGGAGGAGATTTCCCCCAGGCTCAATATGCCTTCGGGAACGAGAGCGCTGTGCGCGTTCTGGATTCGATGTTCCACCTTGGCCAGTTCCTCCGAGAACCGCTTGTCGAGAACCAGGGTCCTGGAAATACAGTCCGCCACGAGGCACTGCCGCGGCTGGCCGTTCTTGAAATCCAGGCTGTTCTCGGCTGCCTGATCGGCCGCTTCAATCAGGCGTTCGGGACGCGCCTTCAGTATGTTCAGAACGGCGTTCTCGGGGATGTCTCCCGCGCAGACGAGCCCGCCCCGGTCATTCAAGGTAAGCGGGTCGCGCACGATGTCTTCCGCTCCTTCCTTGATGATGCCGAAGGGGTAGAACTTCGCGATTTCGAAGAATGTGTTCCGGGTGATGGTCTTGCCGTAATCCGCTTCGACAATTTCCCGGTAGACGTCGAAGGCCTTGCGCCAGTTCAGCTCGACGATGGTGTTCTGCGCGGTCTGCGTCGCCACCACGGGCCCCGCCAGGTTTTCCCAGCCGTGGCGCACGCCGAGGGAGCTGGACAAACCGGCGAAGCAGATGACCACGGCGTTCTGAAAGACTCCCTCCGCGGTGAATACGCAGGGCTTCTGTTTGAGGCTCAGAGATCCGGCGCCGCCGCCGATGTAATGAGCCGAATTGCCGAGGAGATTGAACAACTCCCGCAGAAACGGGGAGATGTTCGAACACAGCGCGTCGGCCAGCACAATGGCCGTGTAATGGTTGCCGCTTCGCTCGGCGATCTCCGGGCCGAAATCCGGCATGGCGGTCACTTCCCGATCGAGATGCTTGATGACGATTGGATCGCGCAGGACCGGCATCGAGAGCAGGATGGCGCCTTCGAAACACGCCTCGTGACCGTGAAGAATGCCCGGGAAGACCGCTCCGGCGAACTTGACGCCGGCACGACGCAACGTCTCAACGAGCTTTGAAAGATCGGGCGCGTTTTTCTCGCCCAGAAGAATGAGGGCTGTGTCGGACGGTCCCAAGCCCATCTTCTTGATCGCACCGAGCACTGAATCAATGCTTGCTCTTGGCAGGTACATTCAAGGTTCCTCCGTGCCCTTTGGATGGCTTGAGAATACTCTCTCGCCCTTTGCACGGCAATAGTATTGCGGAGGTGATCGGTGGGAAAGGCGGCGATCAGTACTCGAAGTTGACGGGAACCGATTCGCGCGGGCCGTATTCCACGCGAGCCGGCCCGCGGTTGGAGGGCCCTTGAAACGCGGCATAGGCGGGCTGGCGATAGACCTCGAGGGGCATGGTGGCGGGTTCGGGCGCAGGTGCCGGGGTCGGGGCGATCCGGGCGATCGGCGCGACGGGGCGAACCGGTTCGAGCAAGGGCATCGAAACGAAGTTCAATACGATCAGCACGGCGACGACGCCTGCCAGCGCATACCGAAACGCGGGCCGCGGGTAGTCCGTCAGAAATTCCCAGAGGCTTCCGAAAAGCGGCTCGGGTTTGCGGGCCATGTCTTCCAACCGGCGGCGAATCGTCACAGCCGATCGTTCCTCGAAGCCCGGGTCAGGACGCTCGTATTTCTTGAGCGACATGAGCCGCCGCACGACTTCCATCTGCCGACTGTGTTGCTGGCAGGACGAACACCGGGCCAGATGTTCGGAAACATCGGCGGGAAGTGTGGAATCTTCGAACTCGACCAGAAGCTCCCTGACGCGTTCACATTTCATGGCGCAAACTCCGCAAGTTCACCTTGAAGCTGTTGCCTTGCGTAGAACAGTCGTGATCGAACCGTTCCTTCCGAGCATCCGGTCATCCGGGCGATCTCCTCATGCGGAAGGCCCTGGATGTCGTGAAGAACCACCACCGTTCTATGCTTCTCTGACAGGGTCAGAAGCGCTTTGTTCAACTTTTCCTGCAATTCCAACAGGGAGGTGTCCCGGGCCGGCGACTCCCGCGCGGAAAGTTCCACGTAGGCCGGATCGCGTTCGACCCCTTCGTCCACATCGTTCAGGCTTAGCGCCTGCCTCTTCTTCCGCTTCTTGAGGAAGTTGATCGTGCGGTTGATCGCAATCCTGTAGATCCATGTGTAGAAGGATGAGGTGCCCCGAAAGCCTTTCAGGGACGAAAAAGCCTTCACAAATACGTCCTGGACCAGGTCCTCCGCATCCTCCTTGCTGCTCGTCATGTTGTAGACAAGGCCGTAAATGCGTGTCTGGTAGCGCCGGACAAGCTGGTCGTAAGCCCCCAGATCGCCCTGGCTCGCGGAGGCGACCAGCGCACGGTCGTCGGGCTGGTTTGTGTCGGTGGCGGGTGCCGGATCTGTGCTCATGTCCGACGCGTACCTTAACCGGATTGCCCCATGAGCGCAATGGCGATAGACAAAACGCCCGACGCTGAATTGCGCCGGGCGCTTGTTCAAACACGGTCCAACAGGGCTTCTCAGGAATTCCCGATGCTGTTGGCTTTGTCCGCCTCGATGGCCTTCTCGACGGAAGAAAGGAAAAGCTCCAGACCGGTGGAAGGGATGATGATGGTGTCCCTGCGGCCGCCCACTTCCTCCGTAATTTTCAGAAAACGCCCGCGGGGATTCTCCTTCAGATCAAAAAAGAATTGTTTACGCTCAATCTGAATCCTCTCGCTCAACAACTGATTGTCCACAACACGTTCTCCCGTTTGCATATCATTCCCCTTGGTTGATAATTGCCTGCTCGAATTGGATCACTTCACATCTGCGTTCGGGCGCAATACAATATCCTGAGACTCCGCTGATTCAATACGCGACTTACCGTACGCAGATCTACGATTTGTGTTTAGAGTTCATACCCGTTTTTGTTGATAAATCCAGCTAATTTGTAGGCGTTTCCTTACACAGTGCTATACAAGCCGATGCTGTAGGTGTAACGTTTTACTGAAATGCGTGAAATGAGCTTGGGGAGTGATCACATGAAAAACGGGTTATGGACAGGTTTCGGCAGAGCGGTCGGCGTTGCATGGCGGCCTGCAGTTTGCCTGTGGCTTATCCTTGTCGTCGCGCAGGCGGCGCAGGGCGCGAACGTCTACGTGTCGCGCTTCTGGCACGATCACCAGCCGATCTACTGGCCCGAGTGGAACGGCAGTCCTCAAGCTGAACGCGTGCAATACGCCAATGACTCCATCAACCTGAAATCGTCGCAGTACTACGACACAGGCACGCAGCATCCCGACAACAACCTGACGGACATCTTCGGGCTCGACGACCGCCGCGCCTCCTACCAGTCGCGGCCGCGCGATTCGCTTTCCGCGATCGGGCAGGCGGGCGGTTTTGCCATGAGCTACTCCGGATCGCTGATCGACAATGTTCGCAACCTTGGCGGCGCGGGTGCGCTCGGGTACAGCGGGACGTGGTACGACGGCAACCGCGAGGCCAGCGGATGGACCACGCCCTCCGGCAGCCGCCGGCTCGACCTGGTGGGGTTCACCTATCATCACTCTCTCGGCGCGGTCCTCCCGAAATCGGTTCTTCGCAAGGAGATTCAGATTTTCAAACAGGCCTGGTGGAAGGCCTGGAACAAGAGCGGGGATCTGAGCGATCATTCGAAGGGATTCTTCCCGACCGAGATGGCGTTCTCGCCGACCATGGTGGACGTGCTTGCCGACGAAGGCTACGAGTGGGTGATCGTGGCGAGCCATCACCTCAGCCGCACCTGTCCCACGTACAACAACTACGCAAACCCGACCGGCTCCTACAACATCTACTCCAGCCCCCCGAATCGCGCCGATCAGCTGGGGCCCTCGCCGGGTTCGGGCTGGTGGTACAGCGAGCCGAACCCCGGCAACGCGGCGTGGAACGTGTCACCGTTCGCCTACCAGCTTCACAAAGTGAAATACGTCAACCCGTCGAACGGCGCGGAAAAGACGATGATCCTGGTGCCGTCCGACGATGTGCTGAGCTACCGGTACGGCTACGCGAACGAGGGCATCGGCAAGATCCAGACCTACATCGCGCCGTTCGCCACCGACTCGTCCCGTCCGGTCATGGTCATGCCCTCGTCCGATGGCGACAACGCGTGGGGCGGCGGCTACTCCTCGTGGATGGAGGCGACGCCTCAGTACTTCAGCGAAAGCGCGGGCGCGGGCTACCAGATCTGCGCGGTCCAGGATTTCGTGAACTCGCACGGGGCGGCGGCGCCGGTGGCGCATGTCGAGGACGGCGCATGGATTTTCCCGGAGAGCGACTACGGGTCTCCGTATTTCCTGAAGTGGGTCGAGCCGCCGCTCAATCCAACGAACCTTGCGGCCTGCTATCCCGGCACGAAGGTGGACCTGGAAACGCCCGGTTTCGCGCTGAAGTTCTGGAGCTGGGCCCCGGTGGTCGCGGGCGCCAACTGGTGCGAGACGGCCGAGCAGATGCTGACGGACGCCGGCGGCAGCGCGCAGGCGTGGAAGATTCAGTGCATCTACGACTGGGACGGTTCGTACACCAGCCCGAACTACGTCGAACGCGCCTGGCACATTTACCTGGCCGGCCTGGATTCAGGCTTCAACTACTACGGCGGACTGGGCAACGACGACGAGGTGAAGCCGTCGCTCGCGAACGCGCGCGCAATCACGCTGCTGCGCAGCGCCGTCAGCACGAATCTCGCCAACGACCGGACCCCGCCAACGGTCTTCAAGCCCCAGCGTTTCCCCTGGAACCCCGGCTGGTACACGTTCGGCTGGTTCAACAGCCTGTCCGGCGGCACGAATGCCGCGTATCTCAAGCGGATGCCGTCGGACTTCTACGTGTGGACGCACGCCTACGACGTGTCCGGCATTACGAACATCGTGCTCAAGGTCCGCAAGGACAACGACGGCGTGAACAGCCTGGCGAACAATCACAACGAGCTTTACGCGGACGGTTCGGATGTCGGCTCGTGGACTTCGATCGCGATGACGAAGCGGGCGCTGCCGAAGACGCGGTCGGAGCTCAATGCCGCGGCGAACAACAGCCAGATTGACTACTTCATTACGCCGGAGGAAGTTGCGGACTACTATTTCGCGCACATCACCGACGCCACGCTCGCCGGCTTCCGCGGCAAGCTGTTGGACTACTACATTGAAGCGTACGACGCCCGTGGCAACGTCAGCCGGTCGGACATTCAGCACGTGTATGTGGAAAGCGATGGCCAGAGCGGCTCCATTCCCTCGGCCGTCTCGTTCTCGAGCGACCCGCGCGACTGCGCGCCGCTGACCGTGACCTATGCCGCGAACAACGGAGTGCTCAGCAACACGGCGCCGGTCAAGATGTGGATCAGCTTCAGCAACGGGGTGTCGTTCACGGCGTACACGATGACGAACTCCGGCGGCGGCACGTCGGTTTACGCCGTGGCCTCGCTGCCCGACAACGCGCCGAACGCGACGGTGTATTTCCAGGACCTCGCGGAGACGATCACCGACAACAACGGGGGGCTCAACTGGTCCGCGGGCATCCGCGACTGCGACTCGCCGACCGGGACATCGAGCGTGGTCTTCTCCAACGCGCCGGCGTGCGATCCGGTGAACTTCACGTACTTCCCGAACGGCGGCGTGCTCCAGGCCGCAACGCAGATCTTCGCGCACGTCGGCTACGGCGGCTGGGACGTCGTCTTCCCCACGCAGGCGATGACGAAGGTTGCCGCCAACGTGTGGCGGCTGTCGGTGACGCCGCCGCAGGACTACAGCCAGCTCGACGTGGTGTTCCACAACGGGCAGGGCACGTGGGACAACAACAGCGGAACCGACTGGCACTTCGCGCTCAACGTGTGCCAGTCGCCGGTGATTCCGTCCGGGATCACGATCACCAATCCAGCAAGCGATATCGCCGTCGGAGCGGACGTCACGGTATACACGCTGCAGGGCACCGCCAGCGAAGTCGTGGGGCTTCTGTCGTGGACCAACACGCTGAACGGCGCGAACGGCATCCTGTCCGTTGCCTCCTCGTGGAGCATCGCCAACGTGCCTCTGGACATCGGCGCCAACGTCATCACCGTCTCGGGCACGAACAGCGGGTCCGCGACGGTTACCAATGCCTTCGACTCCGGGTCGAGTGCCGCGTACGGCGATGGCTGGGACGTTTCGGACAACGGCGGGAGCGGCTTCGGCGCCTGGCGGTTTTTCACGAGCTCGGGGGACGGGAACCAGAACGGGCGGTTCATGGCCACCAGTGCGGCTGTCAACATCGGCACGCCCGCGTGGGGCCTGTATGCCAACAGCGGGAACGAGTCCCGCGTCAACCGCCTGCTGACCAATGCGCTCGCCATCGGCCAGACGTTCTCGGTTCGCATGGACAACGGCTACATCAACACCGGAAGCGGCGTGGGCGTCGCGCTCCAGAACGCGCAGAGCAACACGCTGTGGGAATTCTTCTTCAACGGCGGCGACACGTACTACAACATCACCGGCGGCACGACCGACATCGGCTGGACGGCCGACGGGGTGGATGTCGAGTTCACGCTGGTGGGCTCCACCAGCTACCTGGCGCGGATCACACCCCTGGGCGGGACGACCCGGACGAACAGCGGCCATCTGGCGTCCGCGGCAAACATGTCGATCACGATGTTCAAGGGGTGGAATTGGAATGCGGGTTCGGGTTCGGACTACGACGTGTTCTTCAACAACCTGAAGATCACCACCGCGAACGCCGGGTCCGGATCCTCCACCGGCGACACCATCACCCTCACGCGGCAGGCGGGCATCACCGACACCGACAGCGACGGCATTCCGGATTCGTGGGAACTGAAGTACTTCAACAGCGCCACGGGCGCTTCCGCCACAGCGGACGCGGACCTGGACGGCGTGGACAACCTGGAGGAGTTCGTGGCCGACACCAATCCGACGAACGCCGCGTCCGTCTACGCGAACGCGGTCGAAACGTGGGAGCCCGGCGTTTCGGTCATGACATTCGAGGCCGGCGGCCCGACGACGAACAGCCGGATCTACGATGTCTGGGTCAGCACCAACCTGATGGGATCGTTGTGGACCCCGCGGCGGCTGAACGTCACCGGCGCGCTGAACGGCGGACCGGTGACGCTCGTGGTCACGAACGTCAACGAGCGGGCCTACTACCGCACGGGCGTGAGACTGCCGTAAAGGAGGAGTCCAAAGTTGAAGGTCTAAAGTCCAAAGATGGGAGAGGCGACTTTGGACCTTGGACTTTGGACTTCTTAACTACACGTCGGCGCAGTCCTCGGGGTATTTAGAACATCCAGAACATCACAATCGGAGAGAACCCTCATGCGCTCGGTAAAACGCTCCATCCTTCTCGCGGCCGCGTCGCTTGCCTGCGGGGCCGCGTTCGCCACCGTGCCGTTCCATGTCACGTATCTCTGGCACATGCACCAGCCGATTTACTACCCGTACGAATCGCCGGGAACGATCGATGCGAACGGGCGGTTCAACTTCAGCGTGCAGGGCGTGTGGGACGGCGACCGGGTCGGCGCGTACACGACGTGGCCGAAGGACGCGGTGCAGTCGGCGGCCAACAAGGGCATCGGCCACGGCGGCGCGCAGATGAGCTACTCCGGCTCGTTGGCGGAAAACAACAACAACCTTTGGGGCTTCTGCACCGGCGCGACGTGGGACGACGCCATCGACTACGCGCGGAACACGCTCCGCACAACCGCGGACAACCCGCGGCTCGATCCGGTCGGCATCGCGTATCACCACAGCCTGATGCCGCTCACGTGCAAGGAGTCGATGAGGATGCAGATTCGCCTTCACAAGGAGCAGTACAAGCAACTGTGGGACACGACGGAGTACTCGAAGGGGTTCTGGCCGCCGGAGTGCGCGTTTGCGGAATGGATGATCCCGGCGCTTGCGGAAGAGGGCCTGGAGTGGGTGATCGTCGACAACGGCCACCTGTTCCGCGCCGTGCCGGACTTCCCGTGGTCGGACGCCAGTTCGTGCCGCGTGAATCCGGCGGACATGCAGAATCCGTCCTCGACCGAACTGGGCAGTACATGGGTCCAACTCCAGAACATCTGGGCTCCGACGAAGGTGCTGGCGCCGTGGTCGTACCAGCCGCACTACATCCAGTACGTCAACCCGTACAATGCCGCCACGCAGAAGATCGTCGCCGTGCCGGCCGGCCGTTACGAGGGAAACGAGAACGGCCGCGGCGGATACGGCTCCTTCAAACCGGAGAACGTCTGGGGTTCGCACACGGACGTGAACACCGATTCAGACCACCCGATGCTGATCCTGTGCCACAGCGACGGGGACAACTACGGCATGAAGAATTCCGACGCGTGGCACGGGCAGAACGATCTGTTCCTCGACATGTGCAATAACAACAACGATTTCGACTTCACGAGCGTGCAGGACTACCTCGAGCAGTGGCCGCCGGACCCGAACAAGGTGATCCACGTGGAGCCGGGTTCCTGGATCGGGATCGATGGCGGCACGCCGTACTTCGAGAAATGGCTCTCCTCGACGTACGTCAACGGGGAGAACCCTGACCGGTGGTCGTGGTCCGTCCTCGTCGCCGCGCAGCACCGCGTCATCCTCGCCGACTCCCTCGAGAACAGCTACCTCGGGCTGAGCCCGAACATGGACAACGTGGAGTGGGGGATCGGCGACGACACCGCGCGCGCGTGGCACTGGTATCTCAACGGCGAGACGTCCTGCTACTGGTACTGGGACCTCGACCGCGCGAATCCGTGGGACGGCAACGTGACGCGCGCCTGCAATCGCGCGGTGGAGGAGGCGGACAAGGTGATCAATCGGCACGCCGGATCCGACGCGAAGGGGCCCAGCATGTTCCCGCCCCAGCGCGATCCGTACAATCCCGGCGGACGGATGTGGAACGAGGCCTCGCCGGCATCGTCCGACTTTGACGTCTGGAGCTACGTCTACGACGTCAGCGGCCTGAGCGACGTGCGGCTTTGCTACCGCACGGACAACGACGGTCTGAATCCGCTGAGTTCGAGCGAAAACGAGACCTACGCCGGCGGCCCCGGGGTCGGTTCGTGGAGCACGGTTTCGATGACCAACTCGTGGGACCCGGCCGTGAAGGGCCCGGACAACATCGTGCCGAACCCGACGTGCCGCGCGCAGAAGTATACGGGCCGCGTCACGGGCCAGAGCCAGGTTTTGATCGACTACTTCATCGAGGCCGTGGACACGAAGGGCAACACGAACCGCAGCGACATCTTTCACGTCTACGTGGGCCAATATAACTCGAGCAACGTGGTGCCGGTGACGTTCTCGCCTTCCGTGCCCGACAGCTGCGCGGGCTCGAAGCTGACGATCACGTACAACGCGTCCGGCCGGAGCCTGAGCAACGCGAGCCCGGTCACGCTGATGATCTACTACAGCACGGACACGGCGACGAACGAGTACACGATGAGCGGCTCCGCCGGCGGCCTGTGGATCTACACCAGCAGCATCCCCTCCGGCGCGACCTCGGCGAAGGTGATCTTCCGCAACGGCGCGACCTACGACAACAACAGCGGCAACGCCTAGACGAAATCCATC
>CALMZY010000063.1 GCA_937870865.1 uncultured Lentisphaerota bacterium
GCTACGGCGTCGCGCGCGGGCTGTTCTCCAACGAGTCCGGCATGGGCAGCGCGCCGATCGTCGCGGCGGCGGCGCAGACGAAGACGCCGGTCCGGCAGGCGCTCGTTTCCTCGACGGGCACGTTCTGGGACACCGTCGTCGTGTGCGCGATGACCGGCCTCGTGCTGGTGAACTCCGGCGAGTGGGTGAACGGCCTGAACGGCGCCGCGCTGACCAAAGCCGCCTTTCAGGACATCCACATCGTCGGCCCGATCGTCCTGACCGTCGGCCTGCTGACGTTCGTGTTCTCGACCATCCTCGGCTGGTCGTACTACGGCGAGAAGGCCGTGGAGTACCTGTTCGGAACGCGCGCAATCAAGCCGTACCGCTGGCTGTGGGTCGTCGCCGTGATGATCGGCGCGATCATCAAACTGCAGACCGTGTGGTCGTTCGCCGATATCGCGAACGCTCTGATGGCGATCCCGAACCTGATTTCGCTGATCGTGCTCAGCCCGATCCTGGTGGCGGAGACGAAGACGCATTTGTGGGAGTTAAAGGAATAGTGCGGGGTGCGTTGTGCTTGGTGCGTGGTGCACCGACAACCAAGCACAAAGCACCAGGCACAAGAACACTTATAGAGGAATGACCATGAAACGCACACTGCTCGCTCTGACGCTCGCGCTCGTTGCCCTCACCGCCCGCGCGGAACCCCTCCCCACCCGTTCCGCCAACCCGTACGCCGGCGCGATCGTCGTGGACGCGGCGAACGGCGATGTCCTTTTTGAGGACAAGCCCGACGCGCAAGGTTACCCGGCCAGCTGCATCAAGCTCATGGACCTGCTCGTCATCCTCGAGAAGGTCGAGCAGGGCTCGCTGAAGCTGGACGAGAACGTGACCGTCACCGCCGAGTCCTCGACCATGGGCGGCTCGCAGGTCTACCTGAAGGAAGGCGAGATTTTCACGATCGACGAACTGCTGTACGCGCTGATGGTGCAGTCGGGCAACGACGCGGCCGTCGCGCTGGCGATCCACGTCGCCGGCACGAAGGACGGATTCACGGAGCTGATGAACGAGAAGGCCGCGGCGCTCGGCATGTCGAACACGGTCTTCCATTCCGTGCACGGCCTGCCCCCGGGCGCCGGGCAGGAGCCCGACGTTTCCACGCCGCGCGACATGACGCTTCTCTGCCGCGAACTTCTGAAGCACAAGGACGCGCTCCGCTACACCTCGACGAAAGAACGCCCGTTCCGGCCGGACGCCAAGGAGCCGTTCATCATGCGGAACCACAACCCGCTGCTGGCGTCATTTGAAGGCTGCGACGGATTCAAGACCGGCTACTTCACGAAGGCCGGCTACTCCATGGCCGTCACGGCCATGCGCAAGGACAACCGCGTGATCGCCGTCATCCTCGGCAGTGTCGACCGGAAGACGCGCAACGCCAAGGCGGCCGAGTTGATGGCGAAGGGGTTTTTGGAGCTGGGAAAGAAGGAGAGTCTAAAGTCCAAGGTCCAAAGTCCAAAGTAGTCCACCGACTTTGGACGTTGGACTTTCGACTTTGGACCTCCTACAGAAGGTTCGCCGCCAGCTCCGCCAGCTCCGACCGCACGCCCTTGGACAGGTGCACGTGCGCGGCGATGTTGTACGGCTTGAACTTCTCCACCAGCACCGAGAGCCCGTTTGACATCGAGTCCACGTACGGGTTGTCGATCTGGTAGATGTCGCCGGTGAGGATGATCTTCGTGCCGTGCCCGACGCGCGTGATCACCGTCTTCACTTCCAGCGGCGTCAGGTTCTGGGCCTCGTCGACGATGATGTACTGGTTCGGGATGCTGCGGCCGCGGATGTACGTGAGCGGCTCGACGCCGATCCGGTCCGTCTCCTGGAGCGCGTCCCGGTTCTTCTGCGCGTTCTCCTTCTTGCCGCTCGCGAGCAGGTCCAGCGCGTCGTAGATCGGCTGCATCCACGGGTTCAGCTTCTCCTCCACCGTGCCCGGCAGGTAGCCGATGTCCTTGCCCATCGGGATCGTCGGGCGGCAGACGAGCATCTTGCGGTACGTCTTGTCCCACAATGTCTTGTGCAGGCCCGCGGCCACGGCGAGGAGCGTCTTGCCCGTGCCGGCCTTGCCGATGATCGTGACGATCTTGATCCGGTCGTCGAGCATCGCGTCGACCGCGAAGTACTGCTCCTTGTTCCGCGGCTGGACGATCCGCATCTCGTCGGGCGTATGGATGAGCGCGACGAACTGCGACAGCTCCGCATCGAAGCGCGCCAGCGCGGAATGCGACGGCTCGGTCTCCTCTTTCAACAGAATGTACTCGTTCGGGTTCTTCTGAATGCCTGACGCGGGCAGCTTGCCCTTCTCGAGAAACTCCTTGAGCTGATCCGCGCTGACCTCCACCTCCGAATGACCCATGTACAGCTCGTTGATGTCCACGTGGTCGTGTTCGTAGTCCTGCGCGTCGAGGCCCATGGCGTCGGCCTTCAGGCGCAGGTTGACATCCTTGCTGACGACGATGCACGGCATCTCCGGGTTGCGCTTGCGGAGGTTCATCGCCATTTGAAGAATCTGGAAATCGGCCGGCTCCTTGCTTCCGTGGCCCTGCAGTTCGCCGTTGAATGCGATCTTCAGCACGCCGCCGTTTTCCATCTTCACGCCTTCGGACAGCTTGCCCCGGCTGCGCATTTCGTCGAGCATGCGCGACACGTGGCGCGCGCATCGCCCCAGCTCGCTCATATCGCGCTTGAAATGGTCAATCTCCTCGATGACCTTGATGGGAATGACGACGTCATTCTCCTCGAACTTGTGGATGGCATTGGGATCGTGCAGGAGGACGTTCGTGTCGAGGATGTAGTTTTTTTTCATCGATTCGTCGCTGTTCTCCTTCTCCGCAGGGCGCCTGTGCCGTTGCCCATTTCAATGAATTACCCGGAACGCTTGAGGACGTAGAGGCCGTGGCAGAAAAAGAGCGAGCCGTCCTCCAAGGAGGACAGCTCGCTCGTGAAGTCCGATTCCGATTCCCTTGTAACCTTTTGTGGAACCCCGCTGATCGCGTGTCCCTCGCCTAGTTAGAAAGTGATCGGCCCGGTTGAAAAATTACCGACGGGGTCCGCGATCGCCGCGCGGGGGACGGTCCGCCCGCGGCTGGGCCTCGTTGACCCGGATCGCACGGCCATTGAGGTCCTTGTTGTTCAATCCTTCGATAGCAGCCTTGGCCTCGTTCGCATTCGGCATCTCCACGAAGCCGAAGCCCCGCGACTTGCCCGTGAACTTATCCATGATCACATTCGCGGAAGCCACCTGGCCATACGCCTCAAACGCCGAACGCAACTCCGCATCCGTGACCTGAAACGACAGATTACCGACGAATATATTCATCCTATCTTTCCCTGGACCTGGCCGCACTTTTTTCAACCATCACGCGACGAGCCCGCGACCTTGAACTGCCCCGTGAGTTGTCGCGCATATACCCATATCCAGGAACGCAATCAAGGAAAATATGGCAGGCTCCCGGCGTCCCTAAGGCACACACAGGTTGATCCGGTAAAGGCGGATGCCCGGCGAGTCGTTGGTGTCAGTCACGGTCAACACGCCCGGCACGCCGGGAACGCCGGACTGGAGGCTCTGCCAGCCTCCTCCAAGCAGGTTGGTCGTGTATTCGATGTCGTAGTTTCGCTGGGGCGAACACAGGAACGCGATGCAGCGCGCGCACGGGTTCGTGAGGCTGACAATCTGCAGGCACGAGCCGGGGTCCCCGGGGTGCGAATCCGCCAGGTACTCCTGCCAGTTGCTGAACGTGTCCCCGTCCGAATCCACGCCCGGCATTCCATTCGTCGCGCCGCCGAAGTTGCCGTTCTCCCAGGCGTCGGGCATGCCGTCGCCGTCGCTGTCGGGAATGCCGCGCACGAACCGCGCGTCGTCGATCTTCAGGCCCCGGTCGTCGCTGTTGGTCGTGTTGTAGAGATGCTGGACGAACAACTGGGGCCGGACCTCGAAGATGTCGGGGTTCGTGCACGTGCCGGTCAGGTAGTACTCGTGCCACGTCTCGTCCGCCGGGACGGCCACGTTCGTCACGCTGTCCGGCTGGATCTTCCCCGTGAAGTTGGTGTTGTACCAGCCGATGCGCAGCTCGGCGTTCGTCAGGAGAAAATCCTTCTCGCGGAGCAGCCACAACGCGAAGGTGTACGTTCCCGTGCCGGGCATCACATTCTGCGCAATCACCGTGGTGTAACGGCTTGATGTGCTGTCCCAACCATACAGCGCCCCGCCCCACGAACCGCCGTGCGCCGCCCACGGCTCGCGCGTGTTGGCACGGTTCTCCGGCGTGGCGTACCACGAACTG
>CALMZY010000064.1 GCA_937870865.1 uncultured Lentisphaerota bacterium
GTTCGGAGCCGAGTTCACGCGGTTGCTGCGCCCCGTTGAATTCAGCGGCGGCGGAATCAAGGTGAGCGGCTACGCCGGCCTTCCCCAGGCAAGCCGGGCCGACCGGACGGAACAGTACATCTTCATCAACCGCCGGCCCGCTGCCGCCCCCATGCTCAGCCACGCGATCGCGGAGTCTTACCACACGCTGCTGCCCAAGGGCAGGTACCCCGTCCTGTTTCTGCACCTCGACATGGACCCTTCCATGGTGGATGTGAACGTCCATCCGGCAAAGAAGGAAGTCCGGTTTCGTCAACCGTCCGACGTTCGCGATGCGGTGATCGGCGCGATCCGGCAGGCGCTGTCGAGCCCGCAGGAGGTTGCCGCCGGGATCCCGGCGCCCGCGCCCGCTGCGTCCCCTCAGCAGCCGCTGATCGCGATCCCGGACCTTCCGAAATCGCGCACGTTCGCTTATCCGCGTCTTCCCATGGTCCCGGCCGAAGCCGATGAAAAAGGGGCTGTGGGGGCGGATGCGGCGGGTGGGCTCGCGACGCCCGTGTCCGGGTCACGTCCCTGGTCGTGGTGCCGCGTGCTGGGGCAGGTGGGCGGACTGTATGTCGTCATGGAGACCGAAGACGGCATGGTGCTCATGGATCCTCATGCGGCGCATGAAAGGCTGTTGTACGAGCGGTACATGAAGGAAGTGACCGCAAAACGGGTGGCCAGCCAGGGCCTGCTGACGCCCGAAACCGTCGAACTGCAGCCGCAGGACGCCCAGCGCGTAAGGGAGAACCTTGCGCTGTTGAAGGGGATGGGCTTCGGCATATCGGAATTTGGCGGCGATGCGTTCCTGGTGGACGCATTGCCGACGTGCATCGGGGGCGCCTCGGCGTCGGACCTGCTGACGGCGGTCGCGCAGAGCATGGAGCGCGGCGGCTCGCGCGGCGGAACGGAGCGTTGGGCCGAAGAAGACGTTGCCCAGGCGGCATGCAAGGCGGCCGTGAAAGCGCGCGATCGGCTGACGCTCCATGAGATCGAGCAGCTCGTGGTTGACCTGGCCGGCGCAGAAATGCCCTACACGTGCCCGCACGGCCGGCCGACGGTGATCTTCATGAGCTACAACGAACTGCACAGGAAGTTCGGGCGGATGTAGGGCCTTGGGCTTGAACGCTGAAGTGGGGGCAGGGATAACGCGCTTCACCATATCGCGAAGCGAACTTCGGAGTTCAGCGTTGGGCGTTCAGCGTTGAGTATTGAACGTCGAACATCGAACTCCGAACGTCGAACGCTGAAGTGGGGTTTCCGGGGACGCCTTGGGCGAAGTGAACTTCGAAGTTCGGAGTTCGGCGTTGGGCGTTCGGCGTTCAGCACACTTAACCCTGCTGCGGCTGGGGGGCCGCATGGTTGTTCATCCCGGGGACGGCATATCTCGTCGTCACATCGTGCCGGAAGCTCTCGTACGCCTTCCGGTAACGGGCGCGCTCGTCCTCGGTCAGCTTCTGCTGGTTGGACGTCTGCAGGGCGCGGTAGGCCGTGTGCGCGAGCTGAAGCACGTTCCAAAGCCCCTGGAGGATGTCTTCCGCGCGCCGCTGGTAGTGCATCGCGGGCAGCACGCATTGTTCCGGCGTCGCGTTGAGGAACTGGCACAGGAAGCTTTCTTCCGCTTCCAGATGCAGTTGATGCTGCATCATCGCGTGGGCGGATTTGACATTGTCCGAGATCAGCCGGAGGAAGCGGAGAAAATCGCTCTCCTGCGCGACGGTGCCGGACGATTGAATGGCGAAGAAGGCGTGCGTCTCGGCCGTTTTCAGCATCGAGAGGATGATATCGGAGATCTTGATCCGGTCTCCCGTGCTCATGTTCTGAAGCGGAATGTAGAGCAATTCCACCGCGCGCTCGAAGAATACGTCGCGCCGCGCCAGGTGAATGGGCCGATTGATGTCGAAATGCTGTTTGCTCACGAATCTAACTGTTGTGCTGTTTCGGACATCTAACACAACATAAAGGTGTTGGCAACCAAGTCCTTCGAAATCGGCAATTCAGGGGCTTGCGGTGGCTTCGGGTTCAATGTAGTGTATGCGCCCTTTGAGCAGTCGGAGAATCCCATGGCAGAAGGTAAAGAGGATCTAATTCAGGTAGACGGCATGGTGACGAAGGTCCTGCCGGCGACGATGTACAAGGTCAAGCTGGCCAACGGCCACGAGATTCTCGCGCACATTTCCGGGAAAATGCGGAAGCATTTCATCAAGATCACGACGGGCGACCGCGTGACGGTCGAGATGACCCCGTATGACCTGACCAAGGGCCGCATCACGTTCCGGCACAGGACGTAGTCTTCCTTCGCATCCCCAATCGTCCTCGATTCCTGAAACGACCGAGGACGACGACGAGGACGAGTCAATCACACGGTGTTCGAGAGAATGTACTCCACCAGTTCCCCCAGCTTCGCCGTCGCCACGCAGCAGTACGTGTCCGCGGCCCCGTAATAGACGAACAGCGTGTCGCCGATCACCACGTTCCCGCAGGGGAAGACGACGTCGTTCACCAGGCCCTTGCGCTCGTGCTCCGTTTCCGGTTCCAGAATCGGTTCAGGCGTTCTGCCGATGATCTTCCGCGGATCGTTCAGATCGAGCAGGAGCGCCCCGGTGCGGTACACCGAGTGGACATCCACGCCGTGGTACAGGGCCAGCCAGCCTTTGTCGGTCCGGATGGGAGGAGTGCTCCCGCCGATCTTCTGAGACTCCCATCCAAAGCGGGGCTGTGCCAGCAGATGTTCTTTACTCCAGTGAAGGAGGTCGCTGGAAAAGGACATCCAGATCGAGGGTTTCTCACAGCCGTACTTCCCGCCGACCCATGACGAGGGGCGATGCAGCATGACGAATCGTCCGCCGACCTGCTCGGGAAAGATGATCGCGTCGCGGTCATCCACCACCGCTCCGGTGATCGGACCGAGCCGGTTCCATTTGCGGAAGTCGGAGGTCGACGCGAGCCCGCTTCGCGTGAGGTTCCACTTGGCCGCGGCCGGCGCGGTGTCGCCTTTCAAGTGCTCGGGCACGTAGGCGTTCAGCGGCATCGTTTTCTTCCAGTATGGGCCCGGCGGGAACATGCGCGCAGCGTAGGTCACGTAGAAGACATCGCCCAGCCGGATGATGCGCGGATCCTCTATGCACCCGGCGTCGAAGCCGTCCTCGCTCGGGCCGAAGACCGGCTGGTCGCTCATGCGCTTGAAGGGGAATCCGTCTGTGCTCTCGGCGAGGCCGAGATAGATGGGGTGGCGGTCGTCGTCCGGCCCGGCCCGGTAGAGAAGCCGGACCTTCCGCCCGTCGTACCAGGCCGCGGGATTGCAGGTGCAGGCGCTTTCCCAGGAGGACTTAGGGACAGGGCTCAAAATGGGGTTTTTCGGGT
>CALMZY010000065.1 GCA_937870865.1 uncultured Lentisphaerota bacterium
CGCGGCGGCCTGGCAGGGGCTGGGCTCGGAACTGCTTCGCCTGTACCCGTTTACTTACGTAGCAAGCCTGATCGCTCTGAACAACATGCTGTTTTGCACGCTGCTGGGCTTGCCGTTGTACCGGCTCATGGCAAGCCTGTGGGTGCCGCGCTTCGGGACGTGGGACGCGGTTCTCGGGCGGAAGGCCGGGCCGGGCTCGCCGTCGATCCGCAATGTCATCTTCGTCGCCGGGGGCGGTGTACTGGCCCTGCTGACCGGCTTTTGCATCAGCGCGCTGGCGTACCACATCGGCCCGCTGGAACCGTTCGCGCTGGGCGAGCACACCGGGATCCTGGTCCCGCTGGTCGTGATTCCGCTGCTGATCGTGAACGCGGCGGGAGTGTTCCTGGAGAAGTGATCGATTCTGACGCGCAGCGTCATCTCAATCACCCGGGAGTATCCTACTCCTCCGCTCCTCAAGAACATCTCGATAAGCCGCCTTCATTTCCGGGGACAGGAAACTGTGGTCAATGCGCGCCGGCCATTCCTTCATGGCAACGCCAAACCGCCCGACTATCTCCTCGATGACCCGGTCGTTCAACTCCAGCCGCTCGCGGGCGAAGTAATCGAAGAAATCGGAACGGGTCAGCCTGGACTTCCGGCCACGGATCGGCAGGGCAATTTCCTCGGCCGCGTTCCGGATGGCGATTGTCGTGTTCAGAAAATCGAACGCCGGCGCCAGTTGCACGGTTCCGCCGCGCGAGATCAACGCGTAGTTCTTGAGATGCATGTCCTCGTTGCCGACAAGAAAGTTGAACAGCATGCGGTCGAAAAGACGCATGCGTTCGATGGCGGGGAATGTGCAGAACCGATCGATCACATCGACCACCTTCTCCATGGACGAGTTGTACTTTGTTTCGCGGCTCCCGCCTGACAGCTGGGCGAAGTCCTCGACTGGCACTTTGGAGCTGTGACCGACGCGATCGAATCTGCGCACGAAGTACGTCAGCAGACCATCCCGGCCGTAGATCAGCCCGTGAATAGGCGTATCGATGCCGACCGTTGCTGCAAGTCTCATCGTAAGATCTTCGTTTTGGGGTAACTCGGGGTAATCCGGAACCTGCGGCTTCAGAATGTACGTGCCCCCGCGGTCCACGATTTCAAGGCGGCCCAGTCCAACGCGAAGGACAGCACTGAGTTTCGGCTGAACGCCCTGAATCGACATTTTTCCGGCGCGCGCAATGGCCTCCTGCCGCTGCTCCTCGGCGGAAAAGTCGAGACGGGCAAGCTGTCCCAGTCCCCGGGCCAGCAGTCGCAACCCGGCCGGGGAGTAATCGCCCGGGCCGGGGAACATTTCGTATGTAATGAGGCAGCGGCTCATTTCTCTTCGACGATCCTCAGCGAGCCAACGACGTCACCGCCAACGGAGAGCAATTGGCCGAAGAGGTCGTTACGGTCGATCTTGGCCCTGCGAAGCAGGGCTTCCAGCTGTATGCCCTCCGGCAAGAGTCCTTCAAACACCGGGGGAAACGAGGCGAACTCATACACTTTCTGCGAGACCGGCATGGTCAGTGACACCGGCGAGCCGGAATACCCGTCCTCGTAGGTAAAGCGAAAGCGGCCGCCATCAAGTTCCTCGGCGACACCGGCGAGCGCCTTCTTCTGATAAACCCTGGCCCTTTTCACGATCGTTCTTTCGTCGCGCGCTCATTCGAGGTTTCGAACTCCCGCGCGTCCATCAACGGACTGTGTAACTCTATCCCTATGTTTAGTGTGCGCAGGATTTTCGTCAGCGTGTCCCACTGCACCGATTGCTTACCATGTTCGATGTCGAATATGGCGGTGCGTCCCACTCCCGCCAGCCTCGCGAGCTCAGCCTGGGACAGCCCGCTCTGCTTGCGATGCAACTTGATGATGCTGCCGATCTCCGTTCTCATGGTGTGTTATAACAGTAACAATGAGTGTTTATTGACTGGAATAATCGTTTCTTTGTGAATAGTCAATGTAGATTATTGTTATAACAGTAAATATCGTTGCTAATCAATTCTGTGTAGCAGTATTTCGCATATAAACGCAATATTATACTGCTATAGCGGTATTATCGGTGCGACTTGTAAGCCTGAAACGGTTGAATGTCTCTACGGCATTTGAAGCACCAGCAATCCCTTGCCGTAGAACACGCCCGCGACGGCGGCCATCATCAGGCACGCGAGCGTTGCCGCGACGAGAGAGCGGATCGCGACTTGCGCGAGGGTCTTCGTCTGCCGCGGCGCGAGCGCGGCCGTGCCGCCGACGAAGATCGCGATGCTGGGAATGTGCGCGAACCCGCACAGCGCGTAGCTCGCGAGCACGGCGCTGCGGCCGTGGTGCAGCGCGCCCGAGGCGATCAGTTGGTCGAGCTGTTGGTACGCCGGCACCTCCGTCAGGATGGTACGCACGCCGAGAAGGCGCGCGACTTCGAACGCGTCCGCCGGCGGCACGCCGATGATCAGCGTGAACGGGTAGTACACGTATGCGAGCAGGTTCTCGAGGCGCAGGTTCGGCAGGACGCCGGTGGCGTCGTTGACCAGCCGCGCCACCGCGTCGAGCCCCATGTTGATGAGCGCGACGAGGCCGATGAACGACATCAGCATTACGATCACGCCCATGACCAGCTTCCCGCCAGCGGTCGCGCCGTTGATCGCGGCTTCAATGACGTTCGACTCGCGCTCGTAGTGGGGTTCGACCACGCGGCCGAGCGTCTCCGGCTGCTCCGTCTCCGGCAGGAGGAGCTTGGACATGACCAGCGCGGCGGGCGCGCCGAGGATCGAGGCGGACATCAGGTGCCCCGCGATCGTCGGGAAGTGGCCATGCAGCAGCATGACGTAAAGACCGAGCACGCTCGACGCGATCGTCGCCAGGCCGCCGGTGATCACGGTGCAGATTTCGGAGCGCGTCATGGTGTTGAGATACGGCAGAACGGTCGTGTTGGACTCGATGCCGACGAAGATATTAGCCGACGTGCACAGCGCCTCGGCGCCGCTCACGCCCATGACCTTCGTGAAGAACCGCGCGAACCACCGGATCAGGAAGGGCATGATCTTGAGGAAGTAGAGGACCTGCATCAGCGAGGCGAAAAAGATGATCGTCGGAAACGCCTGGGTGACGAGGATGAAGCCGACAGACCCCGGCTCGCCCGGCGGAACGGCCAGCGGGCCGAAGCAGAACTCGGCGCCTGCGCGCGCCGCGCCGAGGACTTTCACGAACACGTCGCTCAGGAAGAGGAAAAGCTTCGATCCCGCCGGCACGAGAAAGATCAGCGCGCCGAAAGCGAGTTGCGCGACGGTTCCCCACGCGACGCACCGCGCGTTGAAGCGGCGGCGATGCGCGGAAAGAGCCCAGCCGACGCCGATGAGAATGAACAAGCCGACGAAGCTGACGAGGTTATAAATATCCATGTAATCCTCTCGGTTCTTCACAGTAGACGCGATTTCGCCTTCGCCCTGAGGCTCAGGCCGAAGGGAAATCGCGTCTACACGCTGCTCAACTCAGAAAGAAGACTCATTCGTCGCCCCCGGCCCGAAGTACTCCCAGAACGGCGGCAGGCGGTCGCCGCCGGCATCCTCGATTTCTGGCTCCCTGCCTTGCGCGCGGATGTTCTGCCTGTTTTCGTAAACGGCCAGATTGTTCTGCGCCACGTACAAGTAGGGATTCAGCCGGAGGGCCTGCCGGAACAATTCGGCGGCCCGGTCCTCGTCGCCGTGCCGCATGAGCTCGCCGCCCAATCTCGCGAGCATGTAGTAATCGGTCGGGATGGTCCTCACGAGCTCCTCCATCTGCTGGATGGCCGGCTCGCGCATTTTGAGTCCCAGGTAATGGTTCACAAGCCCCCGCCGCAGGTACAGGTCGTCGGGATGCCGCGCGACGGCCTCCTCGCTGGCCTGGACCGCGCGCCGCAGGTTGTCCGGCGTGAAGCGGCCGCGGTACTTGGCGGCGAGCGCCGCCTTCTTCCGCGCGTACAAGGCTTCGTGGCCGATCCGGCTGGTGAATGGCGGCTGATTGATCATCTCTTCCAGCATGAACCGGTCGTAAAACGCCTCCTCGAAGAAGGTGAAGCCGAGACGGCGGGCGCAGGTTTCGAAGGACGGCGGAGCGAACCCCGGATTCGCTGGTTCTCCCAGGGCCTGTGCCGCGAGCGGTTCGATGGTCGCGAACAGCATCCGGGCCACTTCGTAGTTTCCGGCCGGTGTGAAATGCACGTGCTCGTGGAAAAATTCGTCGCCCGGCAATTTGATCGGGGTGGGGGCCGCATCACCGAGCCGCCGGTCGACATCCACGAGCCGGCACGTCCCGGGATCTGAATCGGCAAACAGCTTGCGGACGATGTCGTTCAAGGCGCTGTCTGTGCGGTAGCGAAGCGTGTCCAGGTCGCGCGCCGCGATGAAGTGAGCGTGGGCTGTTTCCGGCGCTTGTCCGGCGAGTTCCGCGGACTTCGCGAAGAAAAAGTGCGCGTCGGCGTGTTGGTCGTCCAGCTTCAGACAACTCTCGAAAGCGGCGGCGGCGTTCGCGGTTCGGCCTTCGGCGAGGAGCGAAAGGCCCTTGTCGAACTCCGCCGCGAACAGCGCGCGGTCCTCCTCCGTCAGGTCTGCGCGGTGCGCGGACGCGAACGGCGGGCTGTCGCGGAAGTTGACCGCGACGGTGCACGGAATGAAGACGGCGCCGCAACTCCGCGCAACGCGGTACATGTCTTGGTAATTCTGGCGGAAGTGGGCGCGGGTGATCTCGAGCCGCGGATCGTCCGCGGCGACGCGGTTTTCCATGAATGCGGCCATGCCGTTCCAGTTGTCCGCCTTTCCCCAGCGATCGCCGCGCCAGTCGAACAGCGAGTAGAAAAGCTGACTCATCTTCGTCGAGTTCAACCAGATGTGCGCGCGGACGAGGCCGGTCGAGCGGAATCGCCGGCCGAACACCGAGCCGGCGCCGTATGGGCCGATGACTTCATTGTTGCCCATGTACACGACGAACGCATCCGGCTCCATGGCCGCACAGTCGCGCGCGATGGGCAGGAGGGCGTGGGAGTTGACCGCCGTCATGGCGGCGTTGA
>CALMZY010000066.1 GCA_937870865.1 uncultured Lentisphaerota bacterium
TAGCCGAAGGCGGTGAACATGTTGATCGCCGCATCGAAAACGCGAGGACGGCGGAACCGGCGCATGTCGGCGAGCACGAACTCGACGTCGGCGTCCGCCTGCTTCGCCCGCTTGCGCGCCCGCGCGAGGTATGACCGCGTGCGGTCGACGCCCGTGACCTTGAAACCGCGCCGGGCGAGTTCGACGGAGTGCCGGCCCGGCCCGCAGCAGAGGTCCAGGACGGCCGTGCCGGGCCTGAGCTTCAGGAGCTTGAGGATCTGATCGGTCTCGGCGGGCGCGTTGTCGAAGCGTTCCTGGGTGAACATCACAGGCGCCCACGTGTTCCAGAGCCCGTCGTCATCATGCCAGGTCTTCATGGGAGGAAGAGTATCTCCGAATTCATGTGAATCAACATATGAATACGAAGGTTGGACGAAGGTGGTCGCTTCCAAGTATAATGGCGGGCAGGGGGCATGAAGCGGATCACAGAACTGGTGGCATTGGTTGGGGCGGTTGTTCTCCTGCTTGGGTGTCGGGAGAATACTTCGCCGGCGATGATGTTGCCGGATGCGTCAGCCCCCGAAACGGTCGCGACCGCGGACGTTTCGGCGCGCAGTATCGACGGCAAGGTGCGCCTGGACGCGACGACCCACGACGGACAGGCCGGTGTGCGTTTCGAACCGTGCTCGGAAGGCGGAACGAACGCGGTCGAGGTCGACGTGGGCGACTGGATGGAGTTCAGTATCGACGTCTCGCGCGGCGGCTTGTACGCCATCGATTCCCGCTTTGCCAACGGCGGAACGAACGGGGCCGTGGCCGCGATTCAGTCGAACGGGCGCGTTCTGTCCGAGTTCCTGCTCCCTCCGACCGGTGGCTGGCAGAACTGGACGACGGCCCGGTCCGTCATCTCGCTGGGCTCAGGCCTGCAAAGACTGCGAATCGAATGCACGAAGACGGGCTTCAACTTGAACTGGATCGAGCTCGATCCGGTGATGCGGCACCCGTAGGCGCGGCCGGCGGACGGTATGCCGGGAAACGCGCCTCGAAGAGAGCGCCTTTTTGCCCCGGATTGATCAGCGTGAGCGTGCCGCCGTGCAGGGCCGCGATTTCGCGCGACAGCGCAAGGCCCAGTCCCGCTCCGCCACCCGTGCTGCCGGGGATCTGGAAAAATCTCTCGAAGATCCGCTCCGCCATGTCGGCCGGGATGCCGGGACCGCTGTCCTGTACAAACAGCACAATGGCGTTGTCGCGACGCTGGGCTCCGACCCGTATGCTTCCGCTCCTCGGCGTGTGTCGAACGGCGTTGTCGACCAGGTTTGCGAGCATCTCCGTCAGAAGCTCCCGGATGCCGTTGACCTGCAGTCCTGCGTCCGCGCGTTGTTCGAAAGCGATTCCGTTCTCCTCGCATACGGGGCTGTAGAGACTCGCGACGCCGGTCACCACATCGCTTGCGTTGATCGTCCTGAATCGGCCGCGCAGGGCGCCGTGTTCCAGCCGCGAAAGCGCCAGCAGTTGTTCGATCACCCCGCGGAGCCTGTCCAGTTCCTGCAGCATGTCGGAAATGGCGTCCCGGTACTCTTCGGCGGACCGGTTGCGGCTCGCAGCCACTTCGCCCATTGTGCGGATTGCGGCCAGCGGAGTGCGCAGCTGGTGGGATGCGTCGCCGACAAATCGCTTCAGGCGTTGGACGGCTGAATCGTAGCGGTCGAAGGCCGCGTTGATGGTGTCGGCCAGCCGGTGCATTTCGTCGTCGGCCATGGCGTTCGTATCGATGCGCTCGTCAAAGTCCCCATCGCCGATCCGCTGCGCGGTATCGGCGATGCTGCGGACCGGGTCGAGCATGCGGTGCGACGCCCCCCACGCAAGGAGGAGCACGACGGGGAGGAGCACGATATTGAGCACCAGCGCGGCTTCGACCTCCTCGAGTTCCACGGAAAACGGCTCGGCGGGATGCTCGATCCAGCCGCGGTACTCCACCCATGTATAGATTCCAAGCTGGACGAGGATGAACACCACGAGGATGACGACGAGGTACGTGAACAGCCGGCGCTGCAGTGATGTTTTCTTCATGCTTCACTCGCGTCGAGAACGAAGCCCACACCGCGTATGGTCCGGATGAGTTTCCGTTCGTGCCCGTGATCGATCTTCTCGCGCAGCCTCGATATGTGAACGTCGATGACGTTGTCCATCAGTGCAACCCGGTTGTTGAGCTTCCAGACTTCCCGGGTCAGCATGTCGCGCGAGACGGGGTGGCCGGCCGATTGCGCGATGAACGCCAGGACATCGAATTCCTTGCTCGTGAGTTCGATGTTCACGCCGGCGCGCTTGACGCTCCGGTTCAGGCGGTTGATCTCCAGGTCCGCAACGCGCAGAATCTCGGTGCCGGAGACGCGCACGTTTCTCAGCCGGGCCCGTACCCGCGCGAGAAGTTCCGGGAACGAGAACGGTTTGACGAGATAATCGTCGGCGCCTTCGTCGAGCCCCTCCACCCGGTCCTCAACCGAATCGCGGGCGGTCAAAACGATCACGGGCAGGCTCTCGCCAAACCGCCGGAGTTCCCGCAGGAATGTCAGCCCGTTGCCGTCGGGGAGACCCAGGTCCAGAATGACCAGCCGCGGTTTCGCCTCGGCGATCGCCTCCCGGGCGGCTTTTATGGAAGCCTCGGCGCGAACGGAGAAACCGGCTTCCGTGAGCCCGCAAACCAGGCCGTCGGTGACCCGGCGGTCGTCCTCGACCACCAGGACGTTCGCCGCAACGCTCTCCGATGATGACGGGAGGCTCATATCTTAAGAAATCGTAAGGCAGACGCTCTGGAAATCTACGGTATTTCTGCGGATTGTGGTATCAAATGATTGCGCAAAAACAGCTCGGTTCCGCATGGAACCGCCTTTTCGAGACCGGCCGCGTGCTGCGCCTCGCGTGGAAAGAACAGCGGGAATGCATCGCCGACGTCCATGCGCGCCTCGTTCCGTATCTTGCCGCGCCGCCGGATACCCCGCCCGAATACGCCGTTCATGCGGACCCCATCCCCAGTTCGGCCTACACCTGGCGGAAGAACATGTTCTCGTCGCTCTTCCATGCGGTTTACCTGCTCACGGGTGTTTCGCCGGTCAGGCGGGCGCTGTACGGGCGCCTGATCCATCTCTACCGGATTTGGGTCGTGTCTGCGGACAACCTGCTCGATGACGAGGACAAGCCGGTTGTGCCGATCGCCATGCCGGGTCAGTCGCGTGTCATGCGGCAGGTTGTGGCGCTGATGGCGGCCGATCGCGTTCTTGCCGAACTGCTCGCGGAGAACGCGGCCGAGGGAATTGTGACGGCGCAACAGGCGCGGGATTTGTCGCGCGATTCTCTCTGCCGGCTCCTGCCGAGCGCGGCGCAGGAGGCGAGCGAGGAGGGCGGAATCGAGGTCAGGCCCGATCCGGAGCATGTTCTGAACGTCATCCATCGGCTCAAGACCGGGCTCCTGTTCAATCTCGCATTTGCCGCGCCTGAGAGGGTCGAGGCGGGGCCCTTCGGGCAGGACGGCGCAGGGCTCAAGGACGCGCTCATGGAGTTCGGGCTCGGCTGCCAGTTGCTCGACGATGTGCGCGACATGGCCCGCGACCTGCGCGAGCGCCGCCACAATTACGTTCTTTCGTGGCTCGCAGCCAACCGCCCGGAGATGCTGGACGCCCTGGGCGCCTCGATTTCCCCCTTCTCGGACCGGCTCTACCTGGAGGTGCGCGAGGCGGCGTTGCCCGCCGCCCGCCGCGGGTTCGCGATGATGCGGGACGGTCTTGCCCGGCTGGGTCGAGCCGGACTTGGTTGTGACGAAACGGATGCGGAGCAGATGGCGCGCATGATGTTCGAGGTCCTTGATATCCCGGAGCTGTGCATCCCATGACGGCAAGAGCCTGCTCCAGGTCAGCTTGCGCCATGCGGACAACCGGCGTGACGCTCGATCACGCCGCGGCCCTCTACGACTGGCTCGCGCCGCTCATGACGCTCGGTTTGGAATCAAGGCTCCATCGGCACGTGGTGGATCGCTTGAACCTGGATCGGCCGATGGCGGTTCTCGATGTCGGATGCGGGACCGGCTCCCTCACGCGCCTCATTGCCGATCGCATGCCGCCGGGCAAGGGCCGGACCCTCGGTATTGACGCGGCGGAGAAGATGATTGAAGTTGCGCGGCGCAAGGCGGGCTCGCGCCGTGTGACTTTCGAGGCAGCCCTGGCGGAGGAACTGCCCTGCGCGTCAGGGAGTTTCGATCGCGTGGTCTCGACGTTCTTTTTTCATCACCTGGATGAGAACTTGAAAAAGCGGGCGGTGGATGAAATCCACCGCGTGCTTCGTCCGGGCGGCCGCGCCGTCATCCTCGATGTCGATGTGCCGTACAACCTCTTCGGAAGCCTTTGCGCCCACGCCGGTTACGTGCTCTTCCGGCAGCCGGAGATCATGGAGAACATCCAGGGCAAGCTTCGTTCTGTTTTTGCCGCGAGTCGTTTCGCCGGCCGCTGGAGCCTTGTCTCGCGCCATTCCGGATATATCACGCTCTTTGAACTCGTTCGTGACAGCCAGGAAACCAAATCAGGAGACATCGCATGAAAAAAATAATGTGGGTCATTGTCGCGGCCATGCTGGTTCGTGTCGCCGCCGGCGCAGAGACGCTTCAGGATCCGATCCGGGCGGCGGTGCAGAAGTACTTCGATCAGGCCTTCGAACGACTGGGTGCCGTGGCGGCAAGGAATCCAAGCGTGGATTCCCTGCGGCAGGACATGAAGCCGTTGGTTGACGCAACGCCCGGTTTTTTCGGCGGGACGCTGATCGACACGAATTTTGTCATCATCCAGGTCTACTACCCGCGCGACTTCCTCGCGCGCGGCTTTGATCTGAAGAAGGTGGATCAGCTCACCGCGTTCTGGAAGAAGATGCGCGAGGCGCCGACGCCGCAGCTCAGCGAACCGGGCCACGGCAACATCGTTCAGCCGCGCCTCATCGCCATGCGATATCCGGTGATCGTGGACGGGAAGCTCCAGTCGATCGTGAGCATGATGGTTCGGACCGAATCCTTCCTCGAGCAGACCGGCCTGGCCGGCGCAAAGGGCTACCGCATCTCCTGCAACGGAGTGAAAGCGGAGGAGGGGGGCGACCTGTCCGGCGATTTCACGGGCTTTGATCTGGCCCTGCCGGCCACGCAGTGGCGCGTCGAGTACAAGAAGTAAGCAGGAGGTGCGACGTGAAGGTGCTCATCGCAGGAGCCGGCGGCGTTCTCGGCAAGGCCCTCGTGAGGCTGCATGTTGGCCGCGGGGATGACGTGACGGCCTTGGTTCTGAGCAGCCGCGAGATGCCGCCGGATCTGGCGGCGCGGATTCGAATTGTACAGGCCGATGTCCGGAGCCCGGAACCGCTTGCGGGCCTTTGCGACGGCATCGACAGGGTCGTGTCGTGCGTCGGCATCACCCGTATTCGCGGACGCCTGACGCACGACGCCGTGGACTATCGCGGGAACGTGAATCTGTTGAGAGAGGCGGAGCGCGCCGGTGTGGCGGGATTTGGATTCGTTTCTCCGGCGGGCACGGGCGATGACGCCGGCCATGTGCCGCTGCTCGATGCCAAGAACCGTTTCGAACGCGAACTCCGCAACGCGAAAATCCCGTGGATGATTTTCCGTTCCGGCGGATTCTTTACGGATCTCGCCGAGCTGAAGGCCATGGCGTCGAAGGGCCGGCTGTTTGTCATCGGCGACGGATCGAGCCGGTCGACGCCCATCGATGTCGGCGAGCTTGCGGAGATCATGGTCCGGGAAATGGACGGCGCCTCTTGCCGGGTGGTCGAGGTGGGCGGTCCCGAACACCTGAGCTGGACCGAGATCTGCCGCACCTGTTTTGACTCCGTGGGAAGGCCGCCGGCGATCATGAAGGTGCCCGTCTGGCTGTGCGAACTGACCCTCGCGATCATCAAGCCGTTCTCGTTCCGGCACTACGCAATGGGCCGGCTCCTGGTCTTCATGTCCACTCGGGACGTGTGTACCGCGCCGCTGGCCAAACGAAGTCTGCGGGAATACCTGGTCCAGGTGTGAAGCGCACGGGTCGGCTGCGGAGAACGTCCAACGCCGAACGTCGAAGGTAGCGAGTTCCGAGCTTCGCGCCGTTCTTGCTCACTTCAACGTTCGGCGTTCAGCGTTGGGCGTTCGACGTTCGCCCGTCACTCCTTCTTCTGCTTCTTCGCCCACGAGTCCTTCAGCGTGACGGTGCGGTTGAACACCGGCTTGCCGGGCTTGGAGTCGGGGTCGGCGTTGAAGTAGCCGATGCGCTCGAATTGGAAATGGGCCAGCGGCTTGACGTCGGCCAGGCTCGGCTCGACGTGCGCCGTGGCAACGTCGAGCGAGTGCGGGTTCAGGAATTCCTTGTAGTCGTGCCCTTCCTCGGCCATCGGATTCTCGACGGTGAACAGGCGGTCGTAGAGACGGACCTCGGCGGCGACGGCGTGCTTCGCGCTGACCCAGTGAATCGTGCCTTTGACCTTTAGTTCTGCCGATGGCGGCGACCACTTGCAGATGATCGCGTCGCCTTCCTTGCGCAGGCAGGTCAGGAAGCCCGCGTAGCGGATGCGCACCGACTTGCCGGGCGACAGCCGGAAGTACTTCGGCGGCGGGACTTCCATGAAATCGTCGCTCTCGATGTACAGCTCGCTCGAGAACGGGATCTTGCGTGTGCCGGCCGACTCGTTCTCGGGATTGTTCACCGCGTCGACCTCGGACGGGACCTCCGACGCGTTCTCGATGATGACCTTCAGCGGCTTGAGCACGGCCATACGCCGCAACGCGCGCTTGTTCAGGTCCTCGCGGACGCAGAACTCGAGCAGGGCCACGTCCGTCAGGCTCTCGAATTTTGTCACGCCGATGGTCTCGCAGAAATTGCGGATGGCTTCGGGTGTGTAGCCGCGGCGCCGGATGCCGCCGATCGTCGGCATGCGCGGGTCGTCCCAGCCGTTCACGAGCTTCTTGTCCACCAGTTCGATGAATCGACGCTTGCTCATCACGGTGTAGCCGAGGTTCAGCCGCGCGAATTCGTATTGCCGCGGCCGCGACGGCAGGTTATCGAGATTGTCGATCACCCAGTCGTACAGCGGGCGGTGCACCTCGAACTCGAGCGTGCACATCGAGTGCGTGATGCCTTCGAAGGCGTCCTCGAGCGGGTGGGCGAAGTCGTATGTGGGATACACGCACCACTTGTTTCCGGTGTTCGGATGTTCGGCGTGCAGGATGCGGTAGATCACCGGGTCGCGCAGGTGGATGTTGGAGGACGCCATGTCGATCTTCGCGCGGACGCAGAGCGAGCCGTCGGCGTGCTTGCCGGCGCGCATCTCCTCGAACAATCGCAGGCTTTCCTCGACCGGCCGGTTGCGGTGAGGGCTTTCCTTGCCGGGGTTCGGCGGCGAGCCGCGGTAGTCCTTCCACTCGTCCATGCTCAGCGCACAGACGTACGCCTTGCCCTTCTTGATCAGCTCGGCGCAGCAGTCGTACATCTTGCCGAAGAAGTCCGACGCGAAGTAGAAGTGCTTGCCCCAGTCGAATCCGAGCCAGCGCACGTCCGCCTGGATGGACTCGATATACTCGACCTCTTCCTTCGTCGGGTTCGTGTCGTCCATGCGCAGGTGGCACTCGCCGCCGTATTTCAGCGCCGTCCCGAAATCGATGCAGATCGCCTTCGCGTGTCCGATGTGCAGGTAGCCGTTTGGCTCCGGCGGGAAGCGGGTCACGACCTTTCCGCCGTGCTTGCCCGTGCGAAGGTCCTCCTCCACGATCGCGTGGAGGAAGTTGACCGGGGCGACCGGTTTATCATTCATTTCGTTCATGGTCTTGTCCTCAAAAAGCAGCCCAACTTATCTTGTTTAAGCGGTCAAAGCCAATGTTTTCCAAGGTTTGGAAGAACGACGGGAAAATTGTCCAAGGTTCGGAAAAAGTGTAGCGGCGGCACTATGTCCCGCCGGGGTCGCGGAGGCCAATCCGCTTGCGGAACCACGCCAGGAAGTCGCCCGGCGCGCCGATGGGGAATTGAAATGCTTCGGCAAGGAGGGCGTTGCCAAGAAGATGTTCGCGGTCAAGAGTGATGAGGTAGTCCGCTTCTGCCTGAAGGGCATCGGCAACAATCTGCGCGTCGCCGGGATGACCGGTAGCGGCGAACAGCGCGGAGGCCGACGGACGAGGTGCTGCGTCTGCCATGGTGACTCCGCTGCGATCCAGAAGGATGGCGAGCAGGGGAATCGACTCCGGCGCCTTGCGCTTCAGCGCGCCTTCCGCTTCCTTGATGACTTGAGGGCTGACGAGGAGCGTGATCGCGCCGGCCTCACCGAGTTTCAGAATCATTCGCGCGCCTCCTTGGTCGGACCAAACCGCGGCGAATAGGGCGCTCGTGTCGAGAAAAGCTCTAACCCTTTCGCCCATATTTCTCCCGTTCCTCGCGGACAATCTTCAACATGCCTTGCAGGGATTCGCCCTTGCCTGCGAGGGTGGAGGAGAGGCGGTCCGCCAGCGCGTCGATCTCGCTCCGACGCGGCGAAAGCACAAACGCGCCGCCGAGGTCGAGAAGCGTAAGATCATCGCCGGCTTCGAGGTGAT
>CALMZY010000067.1 GCA_937870865.1 uncultured Lentisphaerota bacterium
AACTCTCGATCGCGATGTCCGTGCCGGTTCCCATCGCGATTCCGACGTCTGCCGCCGCCAGGGCGGGGGCGTCGTTGATGCCGTCCCCGGCCATCACAACCGTGTGACGGGCGGACCGAAGTTCAGAGATGCGGCGCGCTTTCTCCGCGGGGAGCACCCTGGATTCAACCTCCACGATGCCAAGGCTGCGAGCGATGGCCCCGGCCGTGCGGGGTTGGTCCCCCGTGAGGAGGACCAGCCGTACGCCGAGATTCTTAAGTCCGTCGACCGCTTCCGGGGTGGTGGTCTTGATGGGATCGGACACGGCCATCAGGCCGGCCAGTTTCCCGTCCACGGCGACATGAATGGTTGTCTGTCCTTCCCGTTCCAAACGGCCGGCCAGTTCGCGAAGGTGATCGGCGTCGGCGATCTGGTGTTGATCCAGAAGGGCCCGGTTGCCAATCCACACATCGTGATTCTGAATCCTTGCCGAAAGACCCAGGCCGGGCAGGCTTTGGAAGTTGTCCGCCGGAAGGAGGCTCAACCCGCGACTCTTCGCTTCGGAGAGAACGGCGGAGGCCAGAGGATGCTCGCTGTTCTGCTCAAGAGAGGCGGCGATTCGAAGCAGTTCGTTATCCGTGAAAGGATCCAGGCCCAGGCAAGTTGTGAGGGTCGGTTTTCCTTGCGTGAGGGTTCCTGTTTTATCGACGACCACGACGTCCGCTTTCGTCAGTCGCTCCAGCGCATCCGCGCTTCGGATCAGAACTCCCGCCTTGGCACCGCGCCCGATGCCGACCATGATGGACATCGGGGTGGCCAGTCCCAGGGCGCACGGGCAGGCGATGATGAGAACCGAGACGGCGTTCATGAGCGCAGCGGCAATGCGCGGTTCCGGGCCGAAGAGCGCCCACAGAACGAATGTGGAGACGGACACGGCCATGACGGCGGGAACGAAGATTCCCGCGACCCGATCCGCGAGTTTCTGGATGGGTGCGCGGCTTCGCTGCGCCTCCGCGACCAGGTTGACGATGTGGGCCAGGAGGGTGTCGCGGCCCACCTTTTCCGCCCGCATGACGAACGATCCCTTTCCGTTGATGGTGCCGGCCACGACGGGGGCGCCGGAGACCTTCTCGACGGGCAGGGGCTCGCCGGTGATCATCGACTCGTCCACGTAACTGCGCCCTTCCACGACGCGGCCGTCAACGGGTACCCGTTCGCCGGGCTTCACGCGGAGCAGCGCGTCGGGCTGAACCCCGCTGAGAGGGATGTCCATCTCCTCACCGTCCTGCACTCGGTGGGCGATTGTCGGGGCAAGGCTGAGGAGGGCCCGGATGGCGTCTCCCGTGCGGCGCCTGGCCCGGAGTTCCAGGACCTGGCCCAGCAGGACCAGAACGGTGATGACCGCGGAGGCTTCGAAATAGACGGACGCATCGTGTCCGGGATCCTTGAAAGACCAGAGCCACAGTTCGGGAACGAGGACGGCGGCGGCGCTGTAGAGAAAGGCTGCTGCGATTCCCAGAGAGACCAGCGAGAACATGTTCAATTGCCGTGTGCGGAATGACCTCCACCCGCGTTGCAGGAGCGGGGCGCCGGCCCAGAGCACAACCGGCACGCTGAAAAGAAACTGAATCCAGTGAGACACAGGTTCCGGGACCATGCGTTCTGCGCCCGGGACCCCATGCGCCATGGCCAGGGCAACCACAGGGACCGAAAGCCCGGCGCCGATGGCCAGGCGGCGCGACATCTGCGCGAGTTCAGAAGGGTCGTCGTCCCCCGCGGACGGGTTCGATGGCTGCAGGGCCATGCCGCATTTCCGGCAGGTGCCGGGCCGGTTGGATTCTTCGCCGGGGCACATGGGACAGTAATACAGCGCTGCGGGAGCGGCCGGCGCGGGTCGGGATACGGTCCGCCCCAGGAAGAGATCGCGGCAGTGCTCGGAACAGAAAAACCAGGTCTGCCCGTCCCTGTCCACCTTCAAGGGACTGGATTCATCCACGTGCATTCCGCATAGGGGATCTGTCGCCATATTCCAAACTATACCACAGGGCCGCTTCGCAAACTCGACAATGAACACAAACCGAATACACTCATTGCGAAAACAAGGAGCCCGTCATGACTGAACCTCTCATGTGCATCACGGTGCTGTTCTTTCTGGGGTGGGTGATCTACCTCAAACTGCAGGTGGCGGATCTGAAAAGCCGCAACGAGAAGATGAAGACCGCGCTGCAGGAGAAGGTGGACAAGCTGAAAAAGGACGTGGACATCGGGAATGACGAGCCCCTGGTCTGGGGTCACAAACCCGGGGCTGCGCGCTGAGCCTGCTCATCCCGCCGGTCGAGGACCTGTCTCACTCTGACAGCCAGCGTTTCCTGGGTAAACGGCTTCAGCAGAAGGTCCGATTCGTTTCCATCCCGGGTGCGGACGAAGGACTCGTCGGTGAACCCCGACATGTACAGCACCTTGAAGTCGCGCCGGATTCTGCGGAGACGCTCGATCAACTCCTGTCCACCGAGGTGGGGCATGATGACGTCGGATAGCACCAGGTGGATCGGTTTGTCATACCGCTCGCAGATCAAGAGGGCCTCGCCGCCATGACGGGCCTGGAGGACTTCGTAGCCCAGGGATTCAAGGATCCGGACCGCGAGGCGCCGAACAGTCTCCTCGTCTTCCACGATGAGGATGGTTTCGGTGCCGTGGGGAAGGGGAATGTGCTCGCGCGAAGCCGTTGCACAGGCGTCCGCGGCGACGGCGGGAAGATAGATTCGGATATCGGTGCCGGTGTCGGGCGCGGTGATGATGTCGATGAAGCCGCCGAACTGCTTCACGATGCTGTACACAATGGACAGTCCAAGCCCTGTTCCTTTGCCCTTTTCCTTGGTGGTAAAGAAGGGTTCCAGGCAGCGATCCCTGACTTCCTTGGACATGCCCATGCCTGTATCGCGCACGGAGACCATGACGTAGTTGCCGGGCTCGACGTTGATGCGGTCGCGGCACTGTTTCTCGTCCAGGTGGATCGTGGACGTTTGAATCGTCAGGGATCCTCCCTTGGGCATGGCGTCGCGCGCGTTGACGGCCAGGTTCATGATCGCCTGTTCGATCAGGCCCGCATCGGCATTGATGCAACCCATCTCGTTATCGACCAGCGTGATCAGTTCGATGTCCTCGCCGAGAGTGCGCCGCAGGAGCTTGTCCATATCCAGGACAACCGTGTTGACGTTGATCGCCTGGAGCTGAATCACCTGCTTGCGGCTGAACGCGAGGAGTTGCTTGGTCAACGCGGCGGCGCGCTCGCCGGCGTGCATGATCTCCTCCATGTCGGTCTTGACGGGATTGCCGTCTTCCAGCGTGTCGATCACGAGCCGGCTGTAGCCGAGGATTGACGTCAGCAGGTTGTTGAAGTCGTGGGCAATACCGCCGGCGAGCCGCCCGATCGCCTCCATCTTCTGCGACTGCCGGAACTGTTCCTCGAGCTGCATCTCGCGGGTGACGTCGCGGGTTGTGCCGACGTAGCTGACGATCCGCGCGTGATCGTCGCGGATCGGCGAGATGACCGCCTCGACGTCGTACAGGGATCCGTCCCGCCGCTTGTTGGTCAGATGCCCCGACCAGACCTCGCCATGCGTGAGGGTCTCCCACATGCGGGCGTAGAAATTGGAATCCTGTTTCCCGCTCTTGAGGATGCGGGGATTCTGGCCGATCACTGCGTCGCGGGAATACCCGGTCATCTTCTCGAAGGCCGGATTGACATACTGGATTCGACCTTCCGTGTCCGAAATTACGACGGCCTCGGCTTCCTGTTCGACCACCATGGCGAGACGTTGAATTTCCTCCTCCACCCGTTTGCGCCCGGCAATCTCCATCGTGAGCTTCCGGTTGGTTGCCTCGAGTTCGGCATGAGCCTTGAGAAGCTGTTCGTCGGCCTGCTTGCGGGAAATGATGGCGCCGAGCAGGGAGCAGTAGAGGGTGATGATGTCCTGGAGCGTCGAATTGACCGGTTGTCCGCTGATCGCCGCGTCGTTGCAGAACTGGCCGATGATCTCGTTGGCGGACTGGATGGGGGTGATCGCGAGCCATCCCTTCCCAAAAGAGACCTCCTTGCCGTTGACCCATTCGACGTAGGGGCGTTCCGGGAACACCTTCCGCGTCTCGTAGGGGCGCATGGCTTTGATCTGTATGGACCAGTCCTTCTGCGTTGTCAGATGGTGGTTCCGCTCGTCGGTGGTCCGGCCGTTCCGGTCGGTCCCGTACGTTCCGCGGAGAACCTCGCCCTTTCCGATGAAAATCGCACAGCGCTCGACGCCCAGTTTCTCCCGCGCCAACTCGACAGCCCGGCGATAGAACGTGTCCAGGTCGGCGCATGCGATCAATTCATCGACGGAAATCACCGCGGAGATCGTCAGGTTCTGCAACTCCTCCTCCGCGCGCTTGCGTTCGATAATGGCGCCGAGCAGCGAGCAAAGCATGCTCACGATCTCCTGCTGCACCGGATCGACAGGCGCCTGCGTCGTGGCCGTGTCGTTCGAGAACATCCCGATGAACGAACCGGCGGACTGGATGGGTGTCAAAGCGACCCAGCCTTTGCCGAAGTGGACCACCTTCTCGCCGTTCCAATCCGTGTATTCCTCCTCATGAATGATCACCTGCCGGTCCTCAGGACGCATCGCCTGGAAATGCTTCAGCCAGTCGGTATACGGTTCGACCACGTGGCTCTTCTCCACGGTGGTCTGGTGATGCCGGTTCGTCCCGTACGTTCCGCGCAGGAAAGCGCCGTCGCGCAGGAAAATCGCGCAGCGATCCAGCCCGAGTTTCTCGCGCGCGAGTTCGACGGTGCGGCGGCAGATGGTGTCCAGGTTGGGGCAGGAAATCAGTTCATCGGCCATCGCGACCACGGCGCGAAGGCCCTCGGAGGTTTTCTTCTGCCTGCCCTCCACGCGTTTGCGCTCGATGATGGCGCCCAGCAGCGAACAGAACACGCTGATGATTTCCTGCTGGGTCTCGTCCATGGGCCGGTGCGTAATCGCGGTGTCGTTCGAAAGAACCCCGAGAAAATCAGTCGCGGATTGAATGGGGGTGATGGCGATCCAGCCGCGACCGTGCTCGGTCTCCCGGTTGTCCGCGTACTCGATGTAGTTCTGCTCGATCACGATCATACGCCGGTCCTGCGGTCGCAGAGCCTGGATGCGCTCGAGCCACACGGGTGACGTCGCGAAGTGATGGGTCCTCTCGTCGGTGGTTCGGCCCTTCATGTCCGTGCCGTACGTCCCGCGGAGGTTGGGCCCTTCGCGGATGAAGAAACCGCAGCGCTCGATTCCGAGTTTCTCGCGCGTCAACTCGACCGCGCGTTTGAACAGGGAGTCCAGATCGGTGCAGCAGATCAACTCGTCGGCGATGGCCACGACCGCGCGCAGTCCGGCCGAAAAGGCTCTCTGGCGGTGCTCCGTCTCCTTCTGTTCCGTGACGTCGGACCCGGATGCCTGGTACTCGATGAAGCGGCCCTGCTCGTCGAAAATGGCGCGGTCGGTCCACTGGATCCATCGGACGTGGCCATTGGGGCCTGTCACGGGGAAAGCGTAGGTGACGCACGGGTGTTCCTGGGTCAGCGAGGCGATGGCCTGCCTGACATGCTCCCTCTCCTCTGGAGGAATAAACGGGATGAAGCTGTGGCCGATCAAATCGTCGCGCCGCTTTCCGTAGTGCCGGCAGAAGGACTCGTTCACGAAGGTCAGCTGCATGTCCGGATTGTAACGACAGATGAAGTCGGGTTGATCCTCGACGACGGCCCGGTATCGCGCTTCGCTTTTCTTCAGGGCTTCCTCGACCTGCTTACGGTCGGTGATGTCGATGCACACGCCGACAGCGAACCAGTGGTTGTCGTCGAGTTTCTGTATGTGCACGTCCTCCGAAAGCCATCGAATTTGTCCGTCGGAACGCACGCAGCGGAATTCCTGGCTGTAACCCGGAATGTCGCGCCTCATCGCTTCGGCGCTGGTCTGATCCATACTCGCCCGGTCTTCCGGCACGATCCATTCATGCCAGACGTCCGAGTACTTCTGGCCGGGCTTCCTTTTCAGCGGCAGGAGCTGTTCCGCCGCGTCCTCATTCGAGACGTTGATGACCCATTCCTGCTTTCCCTGCTTGTCCCGCGTGACCGTGGAGTGCCAGAGAATGCAGCGCGCGCTGGTGAGGACCTGGCGGAGCTCCTCTTCGGTCCGTTTGCGCTCCGTGATGTCGAAGAGGACAACCTGGATGACCTCGCTGCCGTCCTTCGGATCCAGCACCAGATAGGAATCGTTCAGAACGATCTTGTCGGTCCCCGTCAGCGTCTTGAATCGGTGCTCGAATCCGCGCACGCGGTTGCGTTTGCGAAGCTCCCTGTAGAGTTCCTCCCTTTGCCCCCGGAAAACGCACAGGTCGGAAATGTTGCGGCCGATCACCGAGGCGGGATCCGCGAATTTGCTCTCCAGGTCGAAAATCCGGAACGCGCTTCGGTTCATATGAAGGATGGTGCCGTCGAAGCGTTGCCGGTAAAGGCCAATGCCGGCGAACTCCAGCGCTTCCTGCTGGATGGTTTCCAACTCAGCAGAGGGTAACAGCGTCACCCTGATGGTCTTCTGCCTCATCGCATCCTTTGCAACCGGTGTCAGACATTGTCGGCCGCCGTGTTCTTGAATACCAGCCGGCATCGAGCCTGTTTAGCGCGTTTGTGCAGATAAACGCGTGAGTCGTCCGGACGGGCGCATCTGCGGCTACTTGCGGGCCGCGGCAAGTGCGGCGGCATAGTTCGGTTCGTGTGTGATTTCGGGGACCTGTTCGGAGTAGACGATCTTGTTGTCCGCGTCGAGCACAAGAACGGCCCGGCTCATGAGTCCGGCCAGGGGGCCGTCCATAATCTGGACACCGTAATCCTTCCCGAAGGACAGGGAGCGCATGGTCGAAAGAGTGATGATGTTGTGCAGCGAACCGCTGTCGCAGAAACGCTTTTGCGCGAAGGGCAGATCGGCCGAGATGTTCAGAAGGGCCACGTTATTGAGTTTGGCCACTTCCTCGCTGAACCGGCGGGCCGAAGCGGCACACACGTCTGTGTCCAGGCTGGGGACGATGTTGAGGATCTTCTTCTTTCCCTTCAACGCTTCCAGTCCGACATCCGTCAGGTCCGCCGACGTGAGGCGGAAAGGGGGGGCGATTTTTCCCACCGGAGGAAGATGGCCGAACGTGTGAACCGGGCTGCCCTTCAGAGTGATCGTTGCCATCGTTACCTCCTTATGGCGAGTACTATAGCCGAATGCATTCGAATAGCAAATGTTTGCCTTTGAACTGGCGGACGCGGGAAAGGCGAGTATATTGCCGGGAAGGGTGGCAACTGGAACAAAGGAGAATAACACATGATCAGTAAGAAGATGGAAAAAGCGATCAACGAACAGATCAACAAGGAAATCTACTCGGCGTACCTGTACCTGGCCATGGCCGCGCAATGCGAGAATCTTGGTTTTAAGGGATTCGGCAAGTGGTTCAAGGTGCAGTATCAGGAGGAACTGTCCCACGCGATGAAGTTCTTCGACTACATCAACGACCAGGGAGGACGCGTCGAGCTGGCCGCCATCAAACAGCCGCCGATGACCTTCAAGTCGCCCTTGGCCATGTTCGAGCAGGCCTACAAACACGAGCAGTACGTGACCCAGAGCATCCACGGACTGGTTGATCTGGCTGTCAAGGAAGGGGATCATGCCACGAACAGTATGCTCAAGTGGTTCGTGGATGAGCAGGTGGAGGAGGAGGCGCACGCGTCGGAAATCGTCACCCAGATGTCGATGATCGGACCCAGCGGCGCCGGCCTGCTGTATTTGGATGGGAAACTTGGGAAGCGCGAGGCGGGCGGGGATTAAGCGCGCTGCGATTGTGCCGATTTGCCCCGCCTGCAGTCCGCTCTGCCGGTATGACTCCGCGCAGATGGCGGCAGGCGGGGCTTTGTCGGTCGAACGGG